>CAZDNY010000018.1:0-15339 GCA_964506885.1 uncultured Hyphomicrobiaceae bacterium
CAGCAACCGGCGCGCGCATCTCGGCAACCGATGGCGGCCGCAGCGTCGGCGGTGTCACCACGCTCGCCGATCCGGCGTGCGCGAGAGCAGGCATCAAGGTCGAGATGGCAAACGCGCCGGCAACGCGGACACAAGATGTTCCAGCCCGCGCCCGTCGCGGGTGCGGCAAGACGATTCTCCAGATGATCGCGTGGGCGGCGCAGTATTGGGAACGGACAACAGCAAGTCAGGTCGAACGCGCACCTTTGCGGTTTGCGCGCAACGCAAGAAAAGCTCACTGAAGATGTTCAAATGGCTAGCTGATTCACGCAGACGCTGTCATATGTCATCCGTCATATGACAGCTGCAAGGGCCCCGCTAATCTGGCTCGCTGCCATCATTTCGGCATCCGCGCGCGACTTCGACCATACAGGTACGGCACAAGCGATGAATGACCAGTCTCCCAAAGAGATCGACTTGCAGATCATCGCCGACAGCTTCCGTGCGATCAGCGACACCGCCTCCTGGGACCGGCTCGTTCAGACATGGGACCGCAAGATTGCCGATGCAGGTCTCGACGGTCGCAACCTCTCGGGCGAGAAGCACTTGAAGCAGCACTATGCGTCGATCGGAGGACTGCTCGACCGCGTCGCCCTGCCCTCCGCGGTCGACCCTCTTGATCAGGCGGTGGGCTCGGTGCTTGAGCCCGCGATGGCCTTATCGGAGCGCCTGCGCGTCGCTGCGATCAATCCCGCGGGGCGCAAGAGTTTCGGCGTCGAACAGGGACAGCCCGCCAATCTCGACTGGCTGAATGAAAGCTATCGCCGATCATTGCGCGAATTCATTGCCGCTCAAAGTTCCGGCTCCAACCAGAAGTATCGCATCCTGCGCACCAACTGGGCCGATGGACGCGAGGGGTTGGTGGAGGTCTACCCCGTCAAGGTTCCTGAAATCGCCGGCAGCTTCATTGTCGTGCGCGAGTTGACGATGCGCTGGTCCGGCGTCCTCGATCGCGTGCTCATCGAGGCCTTCGGTCTGACGCAGGCCGAAACCGAGATCGCCCGGCTCTTGTTCCTCCACGCCGATATCGCAAAGGTGGCATCGGCCCGCGGCGTCGGCATCCGCACGACACGCCTGCAACTCTCCAGCATGTATGCCAAGACGGAAACGGCCAACCAGGTCGAGCTGATCCGCCTGCTCGTGCTTCTGGCGACCCGCATGGCCGGCAAGGCCGATGACAGCAAGCTGCGCTGGAGCGACCCTCTCGGCCGCGAGCAGATACTGATGCGCCCCGATGGCCGGCGCCTGGCCTACTCGGTAATGGGAGCGGAGGATGGAACGCCTGCGCTGTATGTCCACGGCATCGTCAATGGCTACCTCTATCCGGACGAATTCCAGGCCACGCTCGAGCAATATGGCGTCAAGCTCTACGTTATGACCCGGCCCGGTGCTGGCAACAGCGACGCCAATCGGGCAATCGAATCGTTGACCGACCACGCCGATGCGATCGTGCACCTGTGCGCCGAGCTCGGCCTGCGCAACATCGCTGCCGCAGGAATCCATGCCAGTGTCATTCCCCTCGCGGCCGTCGCGACAAGAGCTGATACTCCCATTCGCGCCATCATCGCCATGGGCCGCTTCCTGCCTTACAACGCCAAGCGATACGCAAAGATCGCAATGATGCCACGTACGCTTTTGTGGCTTGCCGTCAACGCGCCGTGGGCAGCCGACATCCTTGCCCGTCAAGCCTACCGGGCCCTCGTCCAGAACGGCGTCGATTGGTACATCGAACGGGCATACGGCGATATGCCCTTCGACTACCAGACCACCAAACGGCCCGAGATCGCTGCATTGATCCGCAACGCCTGTGCGTTCACCTTCCTGCAGGGACCAGACATCTTCTTCGATGACCTGCGCATGCGCTCGCAGGACATCAGTCCTTTCGTTCAATCAATGCGCACCCCCTTCCACTGGATGATCGGTGGCATGGACGTCTACGAAACAGGCGCCCATCGCTTCTACGATGCCCAAGATGAGGATGAATTCCGCAGCCTCAATCCGCTCATCACCTTCGAGCGCGTCAACGACGCCAGCGAACTGATGCCCTATCAGCAGCCCACCCTCGTTGCCCGCCGCATTGCCGAAGCAGCCCTGGGCAGATCCTTCGCGCTGTAGACCGCTTCGCTGGCAACACGGGTGCGTTCGCCGGCACTGACGCCGCTGGCCACACGGCGCACAGCCCACGCATCTTCTCTGCCGCACCAGCGCATCAAGCAATGTGCTTGCAGTTTCCTTGTGTTAACGTGTCATGGAGCGCTGTTGCCGGAGACCGGTATTGGACATTCTTCCGGGTATTTGGAATCTCGTTGCGGACCTGTGGCAGGCCGAGCAGGAAGGCGAGCCCGGGCTGGCGCGGCGCCGGGCCGGCCGCTTCGCAGCCCTGCTCGCACACGCCCGCACATCCTCACGCTTCTATCGCCGGATTTATCGCCACGTGCCGGCCGAAGCCGGCGCATTGAGCGACCTGCCCGTCGTCACCAAGCCTGAGCTGATGGGCGCGTTCGACGACTGGGTGACAAACCCGCGCATCACCCATGCCGCCACTCAGCAATTCGTCCACGATCCATCCTTGATCGGCACACCATTTCAAGGCGAGTTCTTCGTCTGCGAAAGCGCCGGCACGACCGGCGTCCCCGGCCTTTACGTTCTGGACCCCGGTGCGATCGAGGTCTACCGCGCCATCTCGTTCGCCCGCATCGGACGCGCCTGGTTTGCGACGTCCGACTGGATGCACATGGCCCAGGGCGGATTTCGCTGGGCCGCCGTTCTGGGCACCGGCGGGCACTATGTCGGAGCCGGCTGGATCGAACTCGAGCGCCGGCGCGACCCCTTCCGCGCCAACGCCTTCCGCGTCTTCTCCGTGCTCCAGCCACTCGAAACGCTGGTCGATGGACTGAACGCGTTCGACCCGGCCATGCTGACGGGTTATCCCAGCGCGCTGGAGCTCCTGGCCGAAGAACAGATGGCCGGACGCCTCGAGATAAAACCGGCGCTCGTCGAATGCGGCGGCGAATCCCTTTCACCAGAAGCGTCCGGGCGCCTGTCGCAAGCTTTCGGCTGCCCCGTCCGCAACATCTACTCCGCCTCCGAGTGCATCACCATGGCGCATAGCTGCGATCATGGCTGGCTGCACGCCAACAGTGACTGGGTGATCCTGGAACCGGTCGACGAGAACCTCGCGCCGACGGCTCCCGGCACGCCCTCGCACACGGTGTTGCTGACAAACCTCGCTAACCGCGTACAGCCGCTCATTCGCTACGACCTTGGTGACTCGGTGATCATGCGGCCCGATCGTTGCGCGTGCGGCAGCCCACTTCCCGCGCTGCGTGTCACCGGCCGGCACGACGACGTGCTGCAACTCGTCCAGCCGGCAGGCGGCGTCATCAAAATCCTTCCACTCGCCATCGGCACCGTCGTCGAGCAGACGCCCGGCGTGCATCGCAGCCAGCTCATGCAGACCGGTGCATCACAGATCCGCCTGCGACTGGAACTGGAACCAGGTGTTGAGACCGAATCTGTGTGGCGGGACGCAACCGAACGTCTGAGGGCTTATCTGGCCGCGCAGCATCTGCCCGACGTCACCCTCGTCCGCGCCGAAGAGCCGCCCGAGCAGGCCGCACGCTTTGGAAAATTCCGCCAGGTCATCGGCTGCCCCGCGAGCGGCGGTCCGGGTGAAGGCTGACGATTGCGACCAGCGTCGCCGGATTGACGGCAATGCGGGCGTTGGATGCCATCACGGCATCTTCATCGGTCGCAGGATCAGAACCTCGAGGTTTCTGTTCGGATAAAAGTCCTGCTTTTCGACGACGAACTCTGTTGGGGAGACCTTGCGCACGCCATCCATGCAGAAGCTGACCAGATTTTCAGGCGCGCCCTTGTCCACCGTCAGGCGGAATTTTCCGATCGCGCCGGCCCAGTTCGCACCCGTCGTCAAAATATATTCGAGCCGCTGTTCGGTCAGGATCACGCGATCCGACCCCGACGCTGCTTTCTGCAGACGCCGCGCGGCCGAAACGAAACCATTCGTCATGCAGAAGCGCTGGTTGTACTCCTGCACCATGTCCTTGGTCGCAAACGAAGCACCCACGAACGTCTGCGCCGCACCGCCGACCGAGGGCACATAAGAATGTTCGACAACGACATCACGTCCTGCGCGGAACGTCTGCGTCCAATAGAAGATCGTGCGCACCGTCCACAGCGGGCGCACATGCCGCTGCATCCCCTGGCCCACATCATAAACGTCGAAGGCCACCATGCCCTGCGTTTCCAGCCGCTCCAGCGTCGCTTCCGGCAGCGCTCCGAGCCGCTTTGAGACATCCTCGCCCAGCGGCGAAACCGGCAACCCGAGTTCCACAAGTTCCTTCGTCCGGTCGATGCCGACGGCAAACGCCTTCTGCTCGACCGTCATCTCCACCGCACGCCCATCGACCTTGGTTTGGAAGTCCATGAAGTTCGCTGGCGCCGCCGGATTTGGCACGACGAAGTTGTTGACGTCGGAGGGTGCGCCTGTTTCCGGCAGCGGGAACGCAACGATTGTCGTGACGTCCTTGTCCGTGCGATTGAGGAACGTGTAGCGCACACGGACCTGCTTGGTCGAAACATAGAGGTCCTCGGTCTTCATCGAGACCGCATCAGTACGCCCGAAAATCAGTCCGCCCGCCGCCAGATGTCCGACGGAATCATTCCCCCACGCCGGCACCGCGACCCACAACGACAATGCCGCAGCCACCCATCCCGGCATGAGACGGGCGGGCCGTGTTTCAGAACGATGCTGGCGTATGCGGACAATCGAGGACATGGCATTCTCTCTCGTTGAAACATCACCGTTCAAAATGACAGATCCTGCTAGCTGACCCTTGATCGAGAACAATGTGGCCCCGCGCCGCCGACATCATGCTGCCGGGGCGCGATTGCATGATAAATTCAGGCTATCGTTGCAGCCTGCGTCCAGAACCGCCCATTACTTTCCTGTAAGAGCCCGATGCGAGACACCACCTTGGAAACGATCGTCTGCCCGTCCTGCGGCGCAATCAACCGGGCGCCCGCTGAAAGGCTCGCGTCCGGCGCCCGCCCCAAGTGCGGCAAATGTCACGCACCCTTGTTTACCGGCCAACCGGTGGCAGTCGCTGCCAAAGCCGACTTCGATCGCTACCTGCGCGGCTCCCTGCCAGTGCTCGTCGATTTCTGGGCCGAGTGGTGCGGACCCTGCAAGATGATGGCGCCCATGTTCGCCAAGGCCGCCAAGATTCTCGAGCCCGATGTCCGCCTCTTGAAGGTCGACACCGAAGCAGCACCCGACATCGCTGCCCAGTATGGCATTCGCTCCATCCCCACACTGATCCTGTTCAAGGGGCAACGCGAGGCCGCGCGTCAGGCAGGCGCTATGGATGAACACGCCATCGCGCGCTGGACCCGTAACGCGCTCTTGCGTTGACGCGCGCAGTCAGATCCCATCCACGAAAGGCAACCACGGCACACCCTCATGCCTTGTCGTCGCACCGGTGACCATCACTACGGCACAAGTGGCTTGCCGGCCTGTTCGTACCAGGTCGCGATATCGCGCCAGATGTCCTCGGCCGTCTCGGCAAACCAGAACAGGTCCCGGTCCTCCGGATCGATGACACCTTCATCGACGAGAAACTCCGGATCAAAAACCCTGCGCCAGTAGTGCTCCCCGACCAGGATGACCGGCATCGGCGTGATCTTCCGGGTCTGGATCAGGGTCAGTGTCTCGAACAGTTCATCGAGCGTCCCGTAGCCGCCGGGAAAGACAACGAGCGCGCGCGCACGCAGCAGGAAGTGCAGCTTGCGCATCGCGAAGTAGCGGAAGCTGAAGCATAGACCGGGCGTGAGGTATGGGTTGGGGAACTGCTCGTGCGGCAGTGTGATATTGAGACCCACACTGCGTGCACCTGCGTCGCAAGCGCCCCGGTTCGCCGCCTCCATGATACCCGGGCCGCCGCCCGTCACGATCACCAGACGCCGCCCGTGCGGTCCCTCCTGCTCTCCCACGATCCGGCCCAACCCGCGCGCCACCTCATAGTATCGACTTTTCTCCACCAAGCGCTTCGCCACATTCAGCTGGCGTCCGATCTCCGCATCGTGCGGCGCCTCATGCGCCGCTGCCTCAAGTTCTTTAAGGTGCATCTTGGCCACCGCAGGCTCCGGAATACGTGTGCTTCCGAACACCACGATCGAATGACCGATACCCTCCTTCTGCAGGAGACTTTCGGGCTTCAGATAATCGAGCATGAGCCTTACACCACGCGCATTATCCTGATCGAGAAAGTTGAGTTCCTCGTCGGCGGGCAGGTAGCTTGGATGTCGCATGATCTGCGCGATGCGTGCAGACGCTTCCTCATCCTCTGCGTCCGGCTTCGGCCTCTGCCAGGGCAAAGCGATTCGCCGTGTAATCGGATTGGCCGGCTCGGGCTTGCTATGCTTAGCTTCTTCTCGCTCTGTCATCTCTTGGTTTCCTTCGCCGCGTCGTCCGGCACCGCCCGACAGTGCCACAGCAATATCGGACGGCTTCGTTCCCTAGTGTCCCGCATGTGATCGCGCCATGACAATACCGTCGACCAACGAGGCCATTGCCGGCAAGCTACGCGAAATGGCCAACGTGCTCGAACTGCAGCAGGCCGGAACATTCCGCGTCGCCGCCTATCGCGCCGCGGCAAAATCCCTGATCGGATTACCCACACCGGTCGAGCAAATCTTCAAAGATGAAGGGCTGCCAGGCTTGATCGATCTGCCGGCAATCGGCCGCGGCATCGGTGCAGCCATCGTCGAGATGCTGACGACCGGCCGTTGGGCTCAGTTGCAGCGTTTGACCGGCGCCATGGAGCCCGAGCAACTGTTCCAGACCCTTCCAGGCATCGGACCCAAGCTCGCCGAACGCATTCACGACGAGTTGCATGCCGACACGCTGGAAGAACTGGAGATGGCAGCCCACGACGGGCGACTGGCAGCGGTTCCCGGAATAGGCGAGCGGCGCGCCCAGGCGATCCGCGCGCTCCTGGCCGACCGGCTCGGGCACCGGCGCATCAAGACCTCGCAGACATCTGCCGCCGAAGATCGCCCGCCCGTCGCAACTCTGCTCGACGTCGACACGGACTACCGCGAAAAGTCCGAAAAAGGCGCCTTGCGTACGATCGCGCCGAAGCGCTTCAATCCGACCGGCGAGGCATGGCTGCCGGTCCTCCACACCAGCAGCGGCGATTGGGAGTTCACGGCCCTGTTTTCCAATACGCGCAAGGCCCACGAGCTCGGCAAGACGCACGACTGGGTTGTCATCTACTTCCATCGCGACAACGCCCCCGAACAGCAATGCACAGTGGTTACCGAAACGCGCGGTCCGCTCGCCGGACGCAGGGTTGTGCGCGGAAGAGAGGGTGAGTGCGCCGCATACTACGCAACAGCATCCGCACCCTGACACTCCGTCAAAAGACACTGGAGCCCCCGACAATCGCATGGCGCAGGAAGAATTGGATGGAACGCGGCTTGACCCCAATCAAGGCGCGATCCCTCGCCAGGCCAAAGCATCTAAGACCCGCATTTTTCATTTCTGACGTGCAGTGAAGAGGACCTCGCAATCGAGAGCAAACGACCAACAACGGTCCGCGCCGCCGGACTCGTGATCGGCCTTCTGGCAGCTGCCTTCATGCTGATCATTGGCCCTCCCGCCGATATGCCGCAGGCCGCTTGGATGACCGCGGCTGTCGCCATCCTCATGGCGACGTGGTGGATGACCGAGCCGATCCCCTTGGCAGCGACAGCGTTGCTTCCCCTTGTCCTGCTGCCACCGCTGGGCATAGCTCCTCTGTCGCAGGTGGCGCCCTCATATGCTGCCCCTCTCATCTTGTTGTTCTTCGGCGGCTTCATGCTCGCCGCCGCCATGCAACGCCACGGCCTTCATCGCTGGCTCGCGCTGCATCTGGCCCGCTTCGCCGGCCGCACCCCCTCGGCGATCATCGCCAGCACGATGGCAACCACGGCCTTCTTGAGCATGTGGGTCTCCAACACAGCCACGGCGATGGTCATGCTGCCCATCGGGTTGTCGATCGTCGACGGACTGAAATCGCAAGCCGCAACCCTGGATAACCAGCATCCGGACACGAGCAATTGGGGACATTTCCCCGCCGTCCTCATGTTGGCGATCGCCTATTCGGCGACAATCGGCGGCATGGCCACCCTCATCGGCACGCCGCCCAACGCCTTGTTTGCCGCCTACATGCAAAAATCACACGGCGTCACGATCGCATTCTATGACTGGCTCAAGATCGGCCTGCCGGTTGTCGCAGCCCTGCTGCCCCTCGCCTGGCTGGTTCTCACGCGGGTCATGTTTTCCATGCCCAAAGGTGTTTCGATCGATGTTGCCTCGCTTGGAAAACCACCACGTCTTGATCGACCGCAGAAAATTGTCGGCGTGGTCTTGATGCTCACCGCCTTGGCTTGGTTGCTGCGCCCGTTCGCCGGTCATCTTGTTCCCGGCCTGTCACTGACAGACGCCGGCATCGCTCTCACCGCGGCAATTATTCTCTTCCTCATCCCCGAAGATTTCCAGCAAGGCCGCGCGCTGCTCGGCTGGAGCGATGTCGCGCGCCTCAGGTGGGACGTGCTGATCCTGTTCGGCGGCGGATTGGCCCTCGCCGACGCCATTGCCAGCACCGGCTTGGCAGCCACCCTCGGGCAACTCCTTCAAGCGCTTGTGGCCCTGCCATTGCCGCTTCTGTTGCTGATCACCATGTTCATGATCGTGTTCCTCGGCGAGCTCGCGAGCAACACGGCCGTCGCGGCTATCTTTCTTCCGGTTGCGGGCGCCGCCGCTGTTGCCGTCGGCGTGCCTCCGATGACCTTTGCGCTTCCCGTGGCCTTGGCCGCATCCTTGGGCTTCATGCTGCCCGTCGCCACGCCGCCGAATGCCATCGTCTATGGAAGCGGTCTGGTCTCCTCCCGGCAGATGTTGCGGGCCGGCATTGTACTCAATTTGACGACGGTGCCGATCGTTGCCCTGTTTGCTTACCTCTTTGCCGCCACGCTGTAGGATCGCCCACGCTCAAACACGACAACGCACCGGCACGCACCAGTCCCAATTCGGAGCCAACCATGAAATCCACGTTTCAACTGGGATCCTTCCGCGGAACCACCATCGCCGTGCACTTCACCTTCCTGTTGCTCCTGGCCTGGATCGGCACGGTTCTGTGGCTGGCCAAGGGCCCGGTCGCCGCCGTCGATGGTGTCGTATTCATCCTGGCCTTGTTCGCCTGCGTGGTGCTGCACGAGCTTGGCCACGCCACCGCCGCACGCCGCTACGGAATCAGCACCAGGTCCATCACGCTCTATCCGATCGGCGGCCTCGCCGCGCTCGATCACTTGCCAAAAGACCCCGCACAAGAGATCGTCGTCGCGCTCGCAGGCCCGGCCGTCAATGTGGTCATCGCTCTTCTGCTCGTTGGATTGTTTGGCGCCCGCATCGAGCTTGCAGCGCTCGGCGAGTTCGGTTCACCCGAAGTCGACTTCATGTCGCGCCTCGCCACCGTCAACCTGCTTCTCGCCGTCTTCAACATGATCCCGGCATTCCCGATGGACGGCGGGCGCGTCCTGCGCGCCCTGTTGGGATTTCGCATGCAGCGCGCACAGGCGACACGCATTGCCGCCCAGGTCGGACAGGCCTTGGCAATCGTACTGGGTTTCCTCGGCCTGCTCGGCAACCCGATCCTGGTGCTGATTGCCGTATTCGTCTATCTGGCCGCGGGAACCGAGGCCTACACCGCCACCTTGCATGATTTCGCGCGTGGTCGCCCCGTCACCGACGCCATGATCACCCACTACGAGTCCCTGTCCCCCACATCGACCCTCGATGAGGCCGCAGCCCTTCTTTTGTCGACCACACAGCGCGAATTTCCCGTCCTCGATCAGCAGCGCCGCGTCGCCGGCTTTCTGGCGGTTCGTGCACTGGCCACCGCCCTCCCTGCACGGCCAGGATCGACACCGGTCTCCGAAATCATGGACAGCGAAATACCAGTCACCACTCAGTACACGCCGCTCGAGAAGGCCGTCGAGCAGCTCGAACAGCGCAGCGCGCCGGCCCTTGCCGTCGTCTCGCCCGACCAGCACTTCGTCGGCTATCTCACGCTCGAAAACCTCGCCGAATTCTTCATGATCAGGTCCGCCAACAGCCCGGCCCGTGCCGATGGCACCCGGCGTACGGATCGGCCGCCGGATGTACACAGCGGTCACCGCGTATAAGAACGCCCCTGCCTAAGCCGACGACTTTCAGCAAGTCCTTCAAATCGATTACGAGCCCGAGGATCATGCCTTCAGAGCGGCATAACGAGAATCGCATTTCGTTGCGCTTCTGTGGCGCCGCCCGGACCGTGACGGGTTCGTGCTACCTGATGGAGACGCCCCAGGCGACATTCCTTGTCGATTGCGGCCTCTTTCAGGGCGCAAAGACTCTGAAAGAACTGAACTACAGGCCCTTTCCCTTTGATCCCGAAACGGTCGACTTCGTCCTTGTCACGCACGCCCACATCGACCATACCGGCCTGCTACCCAAGCTCGTCAACCAGGGCTTCACGGGGCCGATCTATGCGACCGCCGGGACGCGCGATCTCCTGTCGTTCATGCTGCCCGACAGCGGCCACATACAGGAGTTCGAGGTCGAGCAGCTCAACATGCGCAATGCGCAGCGCGGCAAGCCTCCGGTTACTCCGATCTACACGCGCGACGACGCCGAGCGCGCCCTCCACCAGATCACACCCGTACCTTATGAGGAATGGGTCGAAGCCGGCGATGGCGTGCGGGCCAGATTCTGGAATGCCGGACACATACTCGGCTCGAGTTCCATCGAGATTGAGATTGCCACCGGGGAAACCGAACAGCGCCTTCTGCGTCTGCTCTTCTCAGGCGACATTGGCCCCGAGCACAAGCTCTTTCATCCCGACCCCGAAGCGCCCCACAATCTCGACTACGTCATATCCGAATCGACCTACGGCGGCCGGCCCCGCTCACACGTCACACCCGATCAGCGACGCCTGATCCTTGCCGATGAGGTCAAAGCCGCCTTGCGCGCCGACGGCATCCTCCTCATCCCCATTTTTGCGGTCGAGCGGACCCAGGAACTGATCCTGGATCTGGTCCGGCTGCGCGGGGCCGGCGCCATTCCCAATGTGCCGATCTTTCTGGACTCACCCCTCGCCATCCGCGTGACCAAGGTGTTCGAACACCACGCCTCAGAACTGGAGGACGTCTCACCGCATTTGAATTTGCTCGATCAGCCCGGCATCTGCCCGACCTTGACGAGCGAGGAGAGTAAGCAGATCGCGCACGTTCGCGGTGGCGCCATCGTCCTGGCCGCAAGCGGCATGTGCGAAGCCGGCCGCATCCGCCATCACCTAAAGCGCTGGCTCTGGAACCCCGGCGCCACCGTGCTCCTCGTAGGCTACCAGGCGCAGGGCACCCTGGGCCGCCTGCTCGCCGATGGCGTCAGGCAGGTCACGATCCAAGGCGTCGACATCAAGGTACAGGCCCGCATCCGCCAGACGGACATCTATTCGGGACACGCCGACGGAAATGAGCTTGTCGATTGGATCACCGAACGCATGCCCATCAAGCGAGCACTGTATCTGACCCACGGCGAAGACGAAGAGGTCCTGGCACTTGCAAACGAGCTTCAGCGCAAAGGCATAGCCGCCGATCGCATCATCTCACCCGTACTGGATGATGAGTTCGATCTCACGGAGACTGGCGGCCCGCCGCGCACGCGCGGCATCCCGCGCCGATTGGCGCCCGAGGTCGTCGGACGTCCCGACTGGCACAACGAGCTGGCACAGTTCACACTCGACCTTCGCAATGCGCTCGATGCCGCAGCAGACGAACGTTCGCGCAAGACGATCCTGCGGCGCGTCGAACGCGCACTTCAGAACGAAGACGAAAAAATCGACAACACCAAGAAGAAGCGCTCGCGCGGCGGGCGCGGTCGCCGCTAGGAATTCCCAGCATGCCGAAAACCGAAGTGCGAGCATTGCACGGCACCTTCATCGAGGAACAGGCCGTCGAGATCGTGGAACGCAAGGGCCTGGGCCATCCCGATACCATCTGTGACATGCTGAGCGAACGCTTCAGCGTCGCGCTCTCGCGCCACTATCTGGACCGCTTCGGCCTGATCCTCCACCACAATGTCGACAAGGCCCTGCTCTCCGCCGGCAGCTCCGCGCCCGCCTATGGCGGGGGAAGCATCCTCAAGCCGATCGGTATCTACCTTGGCGGCCGGGCGACAACACAAGTCAAGGGAGAGGCCATTCCCGTCGAGGATATTGCGCGCCAGGTGGTCACATCCTGGTTCGACGAGAACATGCACATGCGCAGGCACTTCAAGAGCATGGATATCCATTGCCTCGTGCAACCCGGCTCGAGCGAGCTGGTCGATCTGTTCATGCGCCAGCGTGACAGCGGCGTCATGCTCGCCAATGACACTTCGATCGGCGTCGGCTACGCGCCGCTGAGCGAACTGGAGCGCATCGTGCTCGCCGTCGAAGCACACATCAATGCGCCTCGGTTCAAGACATCCTATCCCGCAACGGGCGAAGACGTTAAAGTAATGGGCGTCAGGGTCGGCGATACGATCAATCTGACAGTCGCATGCGCATTCATCGGCCAGCATCTGCGCGACATCGACGGCTATTTGGCTGCCAAGGACCAGCTCAAATCCTCCATTCGCGAAGTGGCCCTGGAACACACGCGCAGAGACGTGCGCATCGACATCAATGTGGCCGACAATATCAAGGCTGGCGAAGTCTATCTGACCGTCGCCGGCACCTCGGCCGAAGCCGGAGACGATGGCGAGACCGGACGCGGCAACCGGATCAATGGTCTCATCACACCGAACCGCCCGATGACCTTGGAGGCCGTCGCCGGCAAGAACCCCATCACGCACGTCGGCAAGATCTATAACGCCCTCGCACATCGCATTGCTCGGCGTCTCGTGGACTCCCTCCAGGAGGCCAGCGAAGCCGAGTGCCGTCTCGTCAGCCAGATCGGCACGCCAATCGACCAGCCCGCCATCGTTGATGTCCAGCTGCGCACGCACGATGGAAATGTACCCTCGAGCCTTGCAAGCCGGGCTAACGCGATTGTCGACTCAGAACTCCAGGACATCGGCAACATCTGGCATTCCTTCATCGACGGCTCCCAGCGCGTCGCCTGACCGGCTCCCCCTGCGTCCGGCTACAATGGCCGTCGATAGGTCTCGCAGCGCTTGAGCCACCCCTTTTCCCAGCGCTTGTTGGGCGGGTTGTTGCGGATCCGCCGCTTCAGCACATAGGCTGCTCCATCGGCAAACTCCCCCAGCACCTGAGAACGCTCCGGCGAGGTCCCCTTCATCTCCAAGAGCACATGCTTCAACCCCCACCCCTCGGGAACACCTGTCTTGATGTTGGGATAGGTTTCCGACGGCGCGATGCCCTCGCCCTTGAAGTTGATGTAGTCGATCAGCGGATAGAGATCCGGCGACGCCGCCACGACGCGCTTGAACTGCGCCCGCACATGCGCCCGCTCGTCCTCCGTTTCCAGGCTGGCGAGAATTTTCGGCAGCGCATCCTGCATGCGCTCCACCAGATAGGCTGCCTGAAGCCCGACCGTATCGTGCAGAAAAGACCGCAACGCGCTCATTTTCGCGCCCCGGAACTCCCGCTTGAAATGCGCACGCGTTTTCCACGGACACGGCGGCGCCGGATCGCGGTCGAGCCATGGTGGCGGCTTGGCGCCGCGTGCGCGCAGGAACGCAAGCATCTTCGGAAAGCTCTCTGCAAATCGCGTATCGAGCCCTTCCGGAAACCATATGAAATGTCCAATCCCCAGCGACATGAAATCCTCAGCCTCGTTCCAGGCCGTGATCATATCGCGATTGCCACCGGTCTCGTTGAGCCAGACCTGCCGCCCCACCTTCGTCGCCACTTCGGGAGAGAGTTCCAAGCGCGGCATGAAAACCTCCACGGGGCGTGGCGGAGTGACCAGGCGCGGTGGCTCGCGCTGCTGCACCTGCGCCATTGCCGGCAACGCCGCCAACGCGCCGAGCAATCCTGCCAAAGCCCGCACTGTCATAACTGCAAGTCGCGCCACACCGCCTCCCTCGTTCGCCTGCCATCAGCAATTGCCCGCAAGCCAAGGTCCTGAAGCATGTTCAGCCGAAGTGCGAGCGGTTCGGCGTGAAAAACATGCTCTAAGACCATAAGCCGAAATCGATGGCAGACATGCGGCAGACAAGACACCTCATTACACCGCCGTCCGCCGTCGCACACCGCCCAGCGCCAACCCGGCCACGAACGTCCACACCGTACCAATCACCACCGCCCAGGGCCAGGCCACCGGACCAAGGCCGAAGCCGATCCCCCAGCGCGTGAGAATAACGACCACGACGATGCTCGTCACTGCCGCCACCGCGCTGCCCGTATCGGAAGCACGCTGCGGCGCAAGCAGCGCCAGCATGAATAGTCCCAATAGCCCACCGTAGGTATAGCCCATCACCTGCAGCCCGAACCAAAGGATCGAGGGTTGCGCGCCAAACCCGATCGCGATGACCGCGAGCACGACGGCAAACACCACAATGAGAACGCGCGGCCCCCGCAAGCCGCCATCGGGCGCAGGCACACGATTCGCACGCCGCATCACCCCGAGGTCGAAATAGGCCGAAGAGGCGAGGCCCGACAGCGCCGAATCGAGCGATGACATTGCCGCCGCCAGAAGTGCGGCCACCAGCAGCCCGCGAAGACCTGCCGGCAACTCGTGCCGGATGAAGTGCGCGAACACGTAGTCGTGGCGCCCCTCGGCCAACAGCGAAGCGACAGCGTCTTGCGGAAAGGCAACGTAGTAGGCATAGACGGCTGCTCCTGCACTCAGAAACAGGAACGTCGAGACGAGATCGGCCGCCCCCGCCGAGACGACCGCAATCCGCGCACGCCTGGCATCAGGACAGGCCAGCGCGCGCTGCGCGATATCCTGGTCGGCTCCGCCCGTCGCAATGCCGAGCACGAAGGCAAACAGGTTTCCGACCCAGAACGTCGCCGGATCGGCAACGTCGAAACTGAAATCGAACACGCGGAATTTGTCGCCCGCTTCGCCCGCAGCCGTCACATCCCCGACACCGCCAGGCAGCGAGACGATGACAAATGCAATTGCAACCACCGCCCCCGACAGGAACAGCACGAGCTGCAGCACATCCGTCCAGATCACCGCCCGCAAACCGCCGCTCAGCACGTAGAGCGCCGCGACCGCCGCCATCATGACGATCGACGTAACGAG
>CAZDNY010000019.1:0-15149 GCA_964506885.1 uncultured Hyphomicrobiaceae bacterium
CACGGACGGAACGACACCTGGCTCAACCTCGCGAAGGGGATGGTGAAGCGGGCGATGGGCAGGCAGGTTGCGTTCGTGTGGCCGGGTACGTCGCGGTACCGCGCTTTGCGCATCCGCGCGAGACGGCTCAGCTCTTCGGCCATTCCAGCGCGGAGCAGGAGCTCGCGGCAGCGTTGGCGTCTGGGCGCATGCATCATGCCTGGCTGTTGTCCGGTCCGGCCGGAATCGGCAAGGCGACGCTGGCGTACCGGGTGGCAACGGCGGCGCTTGCGGCGCCAGAAGAACGCGATGCTTTCGCCATGAGCCTGTCGATCGATCCGGCATCCATCGCCGCGCGGCAGGTCAAGGCGATGTCGCACCCGGGGCTGCTGGTCATTCGCCGGAACTACAACTTGAAGGACAAGCGGTTCCCGCAGTCGATTTCCGTCGAGGAGGTGCGCCGGCTGCGGGCGTTCCTCGGGCATCGCGGCGGCGATGCAGCATGGCGTGTGGTGATCGTCGACACGGCAGACGAACTCAACGTCAACGCGGCCAATGCCTTGTTGAAATCGCTGGAGGAGCCGCCCGAGCGCACGCTGTTCCTGCTCGTCACCTCCGAGCCGGGCCGCCTTCTGCCGACGATCCGCTCGCGCTGCCGCACGCTGGATCTGAAGTCCCTCGATCCATCTGATCTGGAGCTGGCCGTACGCCAGGCGCTGGCGTGGGCGGGACGTGACATGGCGGAAGCTGACGCGGTGGCGGTCCTGGCGCGGCTCGCCGATGGCAGCGTGCGCCGATTTCTGAGCCTGGAGGCGGGCGGCGGGCTTGCACTTTACGAAGACATCTATGGCGTTCTGGCCGGGCTGCCGTCCATCGACTGGACCAAGCTGCATCAGCTGTCGGACACCCTTTCGGCGGCCAATGCCCAGGTCCGCTTCGAGCTTTTCTTCGAGCTCCTGATGGAGCTTCTGGCGCGGATCATCCGGGCGGGCGCGACTGGCCGGGGGGCGGCTGAGGACGTCCGGCTGGCGGAGCGGATCGGGGGGGCGGGGCGGCTTGCCACCCTGGCTGAGGTGTGGGAAACAGTGGCCCGCGAGAAGGCGGAGACCGTTGCCCTCAATCTTGACCGGAAAACACTGATTTTGCGCACTGTTTCCCGGCTGGAGGCTGCGACCCGCTGACGGTGCCGCGCGATGCGTGCGGTGGCCGAATGCGAGGAGCAGATGGCAATGAGCAGCGACAAACCTTTCTACATCACGACCGCCATTTCATACCCCAACGGGGTGCCGCATATCGGTCATGCCTACGAGGCGATCGCCACCGACGCGATCGCGCGCTTCGAGCGGTGCGACGGCCGGCGCGTGTTCTTCCTCACGGGCACCGACGAGCACGGCCTGAAGATGAAGCAGACCGCGGTGAAGGAGGGGGTCGGCGTGCGCGATCTGGCCGACCGCAATTCGGCGCGTTTCCGCGAGATGGTGGCGGCCCTCAACCTGTCGAACGACGACTTCATCCGCACAACCGAGCCGCGCCACTATGAGGCCTGCCAGGAGTTGTGGCGGCGCATGGAAGCTGCCGGCGACATCTACCTGAAAAAGTACGGCGGCTGGTACTCGGTTCGCGACGAGACCTACTACAAGGAAGCCGAGACGGAGGTGCGCGAGGACGGCCAGCGCATCGCTACCCCGACCGGGACGGAGGTCGAGTGGCAGGAAGAGGAGACGTGCTTCTTCCGGCTGTCGAAGTACGAACAGCCTCTGCTGGAGCACTACGAGAAGAACCCGGACTTCATCCTGCCGCCGGAGCGGCGCAACGAGGTGATCAGCTTCGTGCGCTCGGGCCTGGAGGACTTGTCGGTCTCGCGCACGACCCTCGATTGGGGCATCCCGGTTCCCGGCCATCCCGGCCACGTCATGTACGTGTGGATCGATGCGCTCAACAACTACGTGACGGCGACGGGCCTTCTGGGCGGCGGTGACGAACGCCAGGAGTTCTGGCCGTGCGATGTGCACGTCATCGGCAAGGACATCATCCGCTTCCATGCGATCTACTGGCCGGCGTTCCTGCTGAGTGCGGGCATCGCGTTGCCCAAGCGCGTCTTCGGGCACGGGTTCGTGCTCAACAAGGGCGAGAAGATGTCGAAGTCGGTTGGCAACGTGCTCGACCCGTTCGCGCTCGCCGAGCACTACGGCGTCGACCAGATGCGCTATTATTTCCTGCGCGAGGTGGTGTTCGGGGCCGATGGCAACTATTCGCCGGAATCGATTGCGACGCGCATCAATGCGGATCTGGCCAACGGCCTGGGTAATCTGGCGCAGCGTTCGCTGTCGATGATCGCCAAGGGCTTTGAGGGCCGCGTGCCGGAGCCAGAAGCGTTCACCGAGGCGGATGCGGCGCTGCTGGCGAAGGCCGATGCGCTTCATGCCAAGTGCCGTGCGGCGATGGACCGTCAGGCAATCAAGTCGTGGCTCGATGCGGTGTGGGAGGTCGTCGCCGAGGGCGACCGCTATTTCGCGTCTGAGAAACCATTCGACAAGTCGCTGACGCCGGAGCGCAAGGGGACGATCCTCTATGTGACCGCCGAGACCGTCAGGCAGCTCGCCATCCTGGTGCAGCCAGCGATGCCGTCGTCGGCGGCGAGGCTGCTCGATCTGCTGGCACAGCCGGAGGGCGAAGCGCGCCAGTTCGCGGCGCTGGGTGCGGCGGGTCGCCTGAAGCCGGGGACGCAATTGCCGGAGCCGCAGGGCGTGTTCCCGCGGTATGTCGATCCGGAGGCAGCCGCTCAGAAGGGTGCCGGCAGCGGATCTGCGGCGGCGCATGCGGCGGCCAAGGCCGCCAAGCAGGCGAAGAAGGAAGCCAACCGCCGGAAGAGCCAGCAGGGCGAGGGTGGAGCTTGATGCTCATCGACCACCATTGCCATCTCGATTTCCCGCAGTTCGAAGAGGACTTCGCCGGGGTTATTGCGCGCGCCAAGGCGGCCGGCGTCGGCGTCATGGTGACGATTTCGACGCGTGTGAGCAAGCTCGATACGCTGCTGGAACTGACAACGCGCGATGCCGGCCTCTACTGCTCTGTTGGAACGCACCCTCACAATGCGGATGACGAGATGGACGTCACCACAGAGGATCTGGTGCGGCTTGCGACGGCGCACGACAAGATCGTCGCCATCGGCGAGGCGGGGCTCGACTACTACTATCAGAAGTCGACGCGCGAAAACCAGGCGGAGGGCTTCCGGCGCCACATCGCTGCCGCGCGTATCACCGGCCTGCCGCTGGAGATCCACACGCGTGACGCCGATGACGACTGCAGGGCGATCTTAGAAGAGGAATATGCGAAGGGTGCGTTCCCGGCGATCTTGCACTGCTACACGGGAGGCATGGATCTGGCCATGCGCGCTGTCGAACTGGGGCTCTACGTGTCGTTCACGGGCGTTGTGAGCTTCAAGAAGTCGGACGCGCTGCGCGAGATCGCCAAGGCTGTGCCGCTCGATCGCATCCTGGTCGAGACCGATGCGCCCTACCTCGCGCCCGAGCCGTTCCGCGGCAAGACCAACGAACCGGCTTATGTGGTGCACACGGCGGCGGCCATCGCCAAGGCGCGGAGCATTGCGCTCGACGAGGTGGCGGCAGCAACGACGGAGAACTTCTTCCGCCTGTTCAAGAAAGTGAAGCGCCCGGAAGGGAGCGCAGCCGGAGCGCGCGACGTCAAGGCATGAGCAAGCAGCGGGCGCAACACAGGCTGACCATCCTTGGTTGCGGCTCGTCAGGCGGCGTGCCGCGGATCGGCGCGATGTGGGGGCGCTGCGATCCGGAAAATCCGAAGAACCGGCGGCGGCGCTGTGCGGTTCTGGTGGAGCGGTTCGGCAAGCAGGGCGGTGTGACGCGCGTGCTCGTCGATACGCCGCCTGATATTCGCGAGCAGCTTCTCGATACACGCGTTACAGCGCTCGACGGGGTCGTCTTCACGCACGATCATGCCGACCATACGCACGGTATCGACGATCTCAGAATGGTCTCTTACGCCATGAAGAGGCGGATCGACGTGTGGTTTGATGCGGCGACGCGCAAGAGCCTTGAACAGCGCTTCGACTACTGCTTCCGAACGCCGGACGGCTCGTCCTATCCGCCCATTCTGATCGGCCATGATTTCAATGCCGGGGATACCATCTCGATCGACGGCGAGGGCGGGCCGATTACAATCGAGGCGATCGGCCAGGTGCACGGTGACATTGCTTCGCTGGCATTGCGCTTCGGGCCGCTCGCCTATTCACCCGACGTCTCGGACCTGCCGCGCGAGGCGGTGGCGCGTCTGCAGGGGCTCGATGTGTGGATCGTGGATGCGCTGCGCTACACGCCGCATCCCAGTCACTTCAGCGTGAAGGATGCGCTGGGCTGGATCGAGCGGCTGGGTGTGAAGCGCGGCGTGCTGACCCACATGACCGGCGATCTCGACTATGCGGCGCTCAAGCGTGAACTGCCCGAACACGTCGAGCCGGCCTACGACGGTATGGAGATCGTTTTCTGATCGCGGCTCAGGGGTCCTGAGCGGGGTGCGTGGCCCTGGTCTGTGGGCCGCGTGGTGCCCTATTGCGCGGTGCCGGTGCGTTTCGCCAGCCACTCGCGTGCGTTGAAGAGCTCGCCGTTCGCTGTCTGCTCCTTGGCGACGACGTCCAGGAACAGCGGCGCGATGTCGGCGGGCTTGGGGAGCGTGTCAGGGTTCTCGCCTGGAAACGCCTTGGCGCGCATGTGCGTCGCGGTCGGCCCGGGATTGATCAGGTTGACGCGCAGCGGCGAATTGACCGCTTCAGCGGCCCAAGTCCGGGCCAGCGCTTCGACGCCGGCCTTGGAGACGGCATAAGGGTCCCAATACGCGTGATGGCCGGAGGCTGCACCGGATGTTGCGAACGCTGCGCGACCGGCGTCCGACAGCCGCAACAGCGGATCGAGGGTTCGGATCAGGCGCCAGTTGGCCTCCAGATTGACCTTCATGACCAGGTCCCACGCGTCCGCAGTGACGTGTGGAAGCGGCGACAATGGGCCCAGCACGCCGGCGTTGGCGATGAAAATATCGAGCTTGCCCCAGCGCGGATAGATCGTGGGGCCGATGGCATCGATGCGGTCGCCTTTGCGCAGGTCGAGCTGCAGGATCGTGGCCGAGCCGCCGGCGGCGCGGATTTCATCGTCCAGTTCTTCCAGGGCGCCGGTGGAGCGCGCGGAAATGACGACATGCGCGCCGGCTTTCGCCAAGGCCAGCGCGACGGCGCGGCCGATCCCGCGGGAGGCCCCTGTGATCAGCGCGATACGTCCGGAAAAGTCACGATTTTCAGGCATTGGTTGTCCGGCAGGCGCCGTCGAAGTTTCGTCAAAGGAGGAGTGGCGGCAAGCCACGCGCCGTCCTTGCTAGACGGATGAGGGCTGGCGGGCAAGTCTTCGTTCGTCATGGGGCCTGCGACAGTGCGGACGGGACGGGTCCGGCTGGAGCGCCAGGGTCCTAGTTGCCCTTGTCGTTGTGCTCCGGCGCCGGTTCGATCAGCTCCTTTACGGCTTCCTTGGCTTTCTGCAGCGTTTCGGCGCCGGACTGCTTGGCCTTTTCGACATGGGGCTTGGAGCCTTCCAGGGCCTTGCTGGTGGCCTCCTTGGCCTTGTCGATGAGGGGTTTGGCCTTGTCGCGTGCGGCATCGGAGACATCGATCAGCTTGCCGACGGCGGTGGCGGACAATTCGCGCGTGCGCTTGAGAATGGCTGCAAGGAAGCCGTCCTTGGGGCGCAGGGTTTCGGGGGCAAGCGCACGGATGGTTTCGACAGCCTTGGCGTGCTTGCTGCGGGCATCGGCATCGGCAATGCGCCCATTTGCGCCGGTGAACACGACGAGCGGTGTACAGGCGGTGACGACTTTCGTGCCTTTCTTGGTCCAACGCGCATCGGTGACTTCGGTTTCCTGGGCAAAATAGACGGCGCGATCTTCGATCCTTGCCGAAAGGATGTTGCGATCGACAACCGGGATGAAATGGCCGCCAAGGCGGTTGATCAGCTGGAAACGCGGATTGTCGGGATCGGGAAACTGCACGAACATGGCGACGGTGTCATCGGCGGCCAGGGCGAGGCGAATGGCTTCGTTGACGTCTCCGGCATGGCGGATATTGCCGGCGTGAGCCAGATCCATGTCGATCGATTGGAGATAACGGAACGTGCCGGCACTGCCGGAGGTCTCAGGCGGCAGGATGAAGCGCAATTCGTCGGCGCGAACGGCGATGTCGCCGAAGGTCTTCAACTCGGGATTCCTGGCGACGGCGAACAGGCATTCGCGTACGTCGTCACTGCGTACGGTCTGGAATGCGCGTCCAGAATCGAACCGGTCGCGCTCCATGGTGAGAATATCGAGTTGGGCCAGTCCGAAGTCGCGCGGTTCGGCGTTGACGCGTTCCATGTTCTCGAAGCTGCCAGCGGAGGCGGCGCAGTCGTAGGGTTGTCCGGCATCGGTGAGAGCCTTGGCGAGCGGCGGACAGAAGTCACGGTGGTATGCGCCAGTCTCTCCACCGGTGTGGATCTTCGGGATCGCTTCGCCGCCCGGTTCGGGATGCGCAATGCCGACGGGGATGGCAATCCAGGCGAGGACGGCACATGGCAGTGAAAGTTTCATTGTCCCACTGATACGTCGCGCATTCGTGTGCGCCAGGGACCGGCGGAGCAATTCGGGCATTGCAGGCGTACTCCGGTTGCGGACAGGATAGCGGTGTGACACACGCCCGGAAAATTGGCGCCGCCGCTTTCAAGCAGAGCATAACATCGAATGTAGTGGTGCAATGTGACGCCGCAAGCGGTGTCGCGCGCTGGGCGGCGGCGTGTGCGGGCGCGCCACGGCGTTGTGGCGGTTGGCTCTAAAGGACCTCGACGAGGAGCGAAAGCTGGCGCGGGGCGCCCTCGGTTTCGCCGCTCTGATCGACCAACTGCGTGGGGTAATGGCCTGTGAAGCAGTGGTCGGTGAACTGGGGCGCGTAAGGATCGCGGCTGTCGTGGCCGACGGCGCGATAGATGCCGTCGACGGACAGGAAGGCGAGCGTGGTGGCGCCCATGAATTTGCGCATGCCTTCAAGATCGAAGTTCGCGGCCAGCAGATCGGCGCGGCGCGGGGTGTCGATGCCGTAGTAGTCGGGATGCGTGATCGGCGGGGAGGCAATGCGCATGTGCACTTCCTTGGCGCCGGCCTCGTACATCAGTTCGACGATCTTCTTGGAGGTGGTGCCGCGCACGACGCTGTCGTCGATGAGAATGATGCGCTTGCCGCGGATGACGCCGCGGTTGGCCGAATGCTTCAGCTTCACGCCCAGCGCGCGAATGCGCTGCTCAGGTTCGATGAAGGTGCGCCCGACATAGTGGTTGCGGATGATGCCCAGTTCGAAGGGCACGCCCGACTGCTGCGAATAGCCGATCGCAGCGGGGACGCCGCTGTCGGGTATGGGGACGACGACATCGACGTCGGGATGGCTCTCGCGGGCCAGTTCGACGCCCATCTGCTTGCGGATGTCGTAGACGCTGCGTCCGCCGATGATGCTGTCGGGGCGGGCGAAATAGATATATTCGAAGATGCACGGCCGCGCCGGCCGCTTGGGGAACGGGCGATGGCTTTGCAGACCGTCCTCGGTGATGACGATCACCTCGCCGTTCTCGACTTCGCGCAGGAACTCCGCGCCGACCATGTCGAGAGCACAGGTCTCGGATGCCAGCACGTAGGCCTCGCCGAGACGGCCCAGGATCAATGGACGAATGCCGACGGGATCGCGTGCGGCGATCATCATGTCGTTGGTCAGGCCGACCAGCGCATAACCGCCATCGATCTGGCGGATCGCCTCGATGAAGCGCTCGACGATGCGGCCCTTGGTGGAGCGGGCGATGAGGTGGAGAATGACTTCGGTGTCGGAGGTCGACTGGCAGATGGCGCCGGTCTGGATGAGATGTCGGCGCAGGGTGAGCGCATTGGTCAGGTTGCCATTGTGCGCAACGGCAAAGCCGCCGGTATTCAGGTCGGCAAACAGAGGCTGGACGTTACGCAGGATCGTGTTGCCGGTGGTGGAGTAGCGGTTGTGGCCCAGCGCCATGCGGCCCTTCAGCCGATCGAGGACGTCGGCTTTGTTGAAGTTGTCGCCGACCAGGCCCATGCGGCGGTCCTGATGGAACTGGCGGCCGTCGTAGGTGACGATGCCGGCCGCCTCCTGGCCGCGGTGTTGGAGCGCGTGGAGGCCCAGCGCGGTCATCGCGGCGGCATCGGGATGTCCGAAGATGCCGAAGACGCCGCATTCTTCGCGCAGGCGGTCGTCGCCATAGCGGGACAGGCCGGGATCGAAGGCTTCGGGCGTGACGGTCTGGTGCTGCCCGTCCGCTTCTGGGTCGAGATGCGCCATGGCCGTCTCCCGCTCAGCTCACCGTGTGGTCGTGTTTCACGTGCTCGTGTCTCACTCGGCGCATGTCCGCCCGATTACCGTCCGCTGCCGGACCGGTTCAGCTGTTGCGCCATGTGACAGATATATGAATTTTGACCTGTTGCGCTACCCTTACGTCACTTTGGCCCTGAGGCATGATGAACCCCTGTTGCTCGGCCGGCCCGGGGCTGGTCGGGGCGGTCAGCGAAGATGGGATGATGCGGATGAGCACGGTCTTGATCGAGTTCCCAGCCGACTGGATGTAGGGCAGGGACTGGGAATTGCGCACCCACGGCCATGCGCTTTCAGGGTTTTTCGGGTCAACCATGAATGCTTCATAAAGCATGTAGGGGATGACGATCA
Source organism: uncultured Hyphomicrobiaceae bacterium (assembly GCA_964506885.1). Lineage (GTDB taxonomy): Bacteria > Pseudomonadota > Alphaproteobacteria > Rhizobiales > Hyphomicrobiaceae > JAEUMD01. The sequence goes on from CAZDNY010000019.1 coordinate 8,759, forward strand.
GGATGAAGCCGCGCGCCACACCGAACATGAAGCCCAAGATGCGGTCGATCATGCCGACGCGGCTGTCGAGGATCGAATCGGAGACGCGTGCTGTGATCAGGTGGACGATGATCAAGACAATCAGGAAGATGACGGCGCCGACCGCGATCTGGGCAATCTGCACAGGCATCTGGATCTGCTTGGCGAGGTCCTCGGCGATCGTCGTGGCGAAGCCCGATCCGAAGCCGCCGGAGCGCTTGCCGCCGTATTTTTCAGGATCGATGATCGCGTAGAACGTTGCTGCGAAGGCGACGACCCACGACAGGATCGACAGCATCTCGCGGGCGAACCCGCGGTACATGGCGAGCAGGGCGGAAATGAAGCACACCGCAAGCAGCGCGACATCGAGATAGCTGAGGGGCCCGATCATCGGCAATGCTCCTGGACAGTGGCGGTGTGGTCGCGGCGGGTCGAGGCTGGTGCCCGGTTGGCGGTGTGGATCACGGCGTCATGGTCTCCGCAAGAGATTTGAGGTGATCTATGCGGTCGATCTCCAGGGTCAGCGCCGCACGGTCGATCTCGCCGGCCGCTGGCGTGACAGCCCTCTTGAAGCCCAGCTTCTGCGCTTCCTTGAGGCGGGCGGTCATGTGGGCGGAGGCCCGCACAGCTCCCGACAAGGAGATTTCCCCGAAGTAGACGTGATCGGGGGGGAGCGCAACACCGGAAAATGACGACAGGAGGGCGGCTGCGGCGGCGATGTCGGCCGCGGGCTCGGCAATCTTGAGGCCGCCGGCGACGTTCAGGTAGACGTCGGCCTGGCCGAAGGACAGCCCGCAGCGGGCCTCCAGGACGGCGAGCAGCATGGACAGCCTGTTCGCATCCCACCCGACCACCGCCCGGCGTGGGGTGCCCAGTGAGGATGGCGCGACAAGTGCCTGGATTTCAACGAGGATCGGGCGGGTGCCTTCCATGCCGGCAAAGACGGCAGCGCCGGGGCTTGCGGCATCGCGGTCGCCCAGGAACAGCTCGGAGGGATTTTGGACTTCGCGCAGGCCCGCGCCGGCCATTTCGAAGACGCCGATTTCATCGGTGGCGCCGAACCTGTTTTTCACCGCCCGCAGGATCCGGTAGGGGTGGCCGCGGTCGCCCTCGAAATAGAGCACGGTGTCGACCATGTGCTCGATCACCTTCGGCCCGGCGATCTGGCCGTCCTTGGTGACGTGGCCGACGAGCAGGAGCGCGGCGCCGCGGCCCTTGGCATAGCGGATCAGCGACTGGGTCGCCGCGCGCACTTGGCTGACCGTTCCGGGCGCTGCTTCGAGCGCGTCGCTCCACAGCGTCTGGATCGAATCGACCACGACCAGATCGGCGTGTTTCTCCCCGCCGATCGTCTCCAGGATGTTGGCAAGATTGGTTTCGGCCGCGAGTGCCACGGGGGCGTCCGACAGGCCCAGGCGCTCGGCGCGCAGACGGACTTGGGCTGCGGCTTCCTCGCCGGAGAAGTAGATGGCCCGGCGGCCGGCCTTGGCGACGGCGGCGGCCAGCTGCAGAAGGATGGTCGATTTGCCGATGCCCGGTTCGCCGCCGATGAGCAGCGCAGAGCCTGGTACAATCCCGCCGCCAGTAACGCGGTCCAGTTCGACGAAGCCGGTGGAGAAGCGCGGCGCTTCCTCGGCTTCACCCTGTAGCGTCTCGAGCGTGACGCGGCGGCCCTTGGTAGCCTTCGCAAGGCCGGAACCCGGTACGGCTGCGACGGCTGGTCTGGTCTCCTCGACCAGCGTATTCCACTCGCCGCAGCTCGGGCACTTGCCGGCCCAGCGCGTCTCGACGGCGCCGCAGGACTGGCAGACGAAGGCGTTCTTGGCGGGCTTGGCCATCGATCTCAGGCCTCCCCGCCGCGATAGATGCGATGGAAGCGGCGGCCGAGCGAGGTCAGCACCTCGTAACCGATGGTGCCGGCGGCTGCTCCCAGGTCCTCGATCGAGATGGCCGGGCCGGTGACCTCGACGAGATCGCCGGGCTCAGGTGCGGGTTCGATGCCGGTGACGTCGACCGTGATCAGGTCCATCGAAACGCGGCCGACGATGGGTGCGAATTGTCCGTTGATCCCGACCCACGCGGCGGGGCGGGCTGAGCTGCCGTTGTCGGCTGCATCAGCGACACCGATTGCCGCCGCACTCTTGAGGGGAGCTTTGGCGGAGGCGTCGCTGGCGCGGCTCAGATGGCGGAACAGGCCATCGGCGTAGCCGGCGGCGATGATGGCGACGCGGGCAACGCCGGCGCGCGGCGACCAGGTCGCGGAATAGCCGACTGTCTGGCCGGGGGCCACATCGCGCACGCTCAGGATTTTGACATGCAACTGGACGGCGGGCTCGACCGGTGTCTTGCCGCCGCCGAAGGCCTGGCCGCCATAGAGCGCATAGCCTGGGCGGACCAGATCGTAGTGGAAGGCCTTGCCGAGCATCAGCCCGTCGGAGGCGGCGAGTGAGCGCGCGGTGCGCGGCAGCAGCGGTGCAAGCTGTTCGAAGACGTCGCGCTGTTGCGCGTTCTTGGCCGCGTCGGGCTCGTCGGCGCAGGCCAGATGGCTCATAACCAGTGTGACGTCGAGGCGGTCGAGCCCGTGCACCTCCATGACAAGAGCCTGGATGTCGGTTGCCGACAGGCCGAGCCGGTTGAGCCCGGTGTCGACCTGCAGTGCAGTGGGCAACTGGTCCTGGCGCGAGGTAGAAAGCGCCGCCCATTCGGCGATTTCGGGCAGAGACGAAACCACCGGTATGACACCAGCTTCACGCACGGCCTGGGCCGATCCCTTGAGCAGACCGTCGAGCATATAGACAGTGGCGCCGGGTGCCAGCTTGCGCGCCTCGATCGCTTCAGCCAGCGTGGCGACAAAAAAAGTGCGGCAGCCGGCCTTGGCGAGCACGGGGATGACGCGGTCGGCACCAAGACCGTAGGCATTCGCCTTGACGACGGCGGCGCATTCGGCGGGACGGACAAGTTCCGCCAGCGCGCGCCAGTTCGACGCAATGCGGTCGAGATCGATGATGAGCACGCCGGTTGCATGCGCGGGAACCTGGGATATGACGTCCTGCATGGTGATGACGTGCGTGCTCGCCTTGTGTTGGCCGGCCTGTGCGCTCATGCGGCCGATCATTGCTCGGGAATGTGGTAGTCCTGTGCGAGGTTGCCGAAGCGCGTGTACTGCGACTCGAAGGACAAGGCGACTGCGCCGACGGGGCCGTGACGCTGCTTGCCGATGATCACTTCAGCCTTGCCGGTCACGCGTTCCATCTCCTGCTGCCACTTGAAGAATTCTTCGGTGCCTTCGGACGGCTTCTTGCGCTCCACGTAGTATTCTTCGCGGAACACGAACATGACGACGTCGGCATCCTGCTCGATTGAACCGGACTCGCGCAAGTCGGAGAGCTGCGGGCGCTTGTCGTCGCGCTGCTCGACCTGACGCGAGAGCTGGGAGAGCGCGATGATGGGAACGTTCAGTTCCTTGGCCAGAGCCTTCAGGCCTGTGGTGATCTCGGTGATTTCCTGGACGCGGCCGGCGGAGGCCGATTTGGACGAACCGGCAAGGAGCTGCAGATAGTCGACGATCAACAGGCCGAGGCCCTTCTGGCGCTTGAGCTTGCGGGCGCGGGCAGCAAGCTGGGCGATGGTGATGCCGCCGGTCTGGTCGATGTAGAGGGGAATGCGGCTCATCTCCTGGGAGACGTCGACGAGCTTGCGGAATTCCTTCTCGTCGATCATGCCGCGGCGGATCTTTTCAGACCCGATCTCGGACTGCTCGGCGAGAATACGGGTGGCAAGCTGTTCGGACGACATTTCCAGCGAGAAGAAGCCGACAACGGCCCCGTCGACGACTTCTTCGGAGCCATCGGGCTTGGTTTCGGTGCGGTAGTTGCGCGCGACGTTATAGGCGATGTTGGTGACGAGCGCGGTCTTGCCCATCGAGGGACGGCCGGCAAGGATGATGAGGTCGGAGCGCTGCAGGCCGCCCATCTTGCGATCGAGATCGGTCAGTCCCGTCGAGAGGCCGGAGAGATGGCCGGCGCGCTTGAAGGCGCTGTCGGCCATGTCGATGGCCGCGGTGAGGGCGGCGTTGAAGGTGACGAACCCCTGGCCGTACTTGCCGGATTCGGCCAGTGAATAGAGCCGGCCTTCGGCTTCCTGGATCTGTTCTTCCGGCGGATGGTCGACGGGCGAATCGAAGGCCGTGTTGACCATGTCCTCGCCGATCATGATCAACTGACGGCGTACCGCGAGGTCGTAGATGGTACGGCCGTAGTCGTGCGCGTTGATGATGGTCGTCGCGTTGGCGGCAAGGCGGCCCAGATACTGGGGGACCGTCAGGTGTTCGTCGATGGGCTCGGCATGCTCAAAAAACGTCTTCAGGGTGATGGGCGTGGCCTGTTTGCCCGCACCAATCAGCTTGGAGGCGACGGTGAATATCTCGGCATGCAGGGGATCGTAGAAGTGCTCTTGCAGCAGGAAGCTCGAGACGCGGTCGAGCGACTCGTTGTTGACGAGTATGGCGCCCAAAAGCGCCTGTTCCGCCTCGATGTTATGGGGAACCTGTCGAAAGGTGACGGGTTCGGATGCCTCGGCGGCGGAGCGGAGTTTGTCTGCGGGTAGAATTGCGTTTTGTGCCATGGGCCTGGAAGCTAGTTCGAGTCGCGGCGAACGTAGAGCGTTCGCGCCCGCTTCGAAGCGCTGGCCTTCAAGTCATGCACGCTACCCACAGGCCGGCAATTTAGTGCTTGGCGTTTGCGAATCGCTGGAGCCCATCGTTGCGGGGCGATGCAACACGAGTTGCGGGCCGGAAACCGGGGCTTGCTGATGATTCGTACAGGTAGTCGCGCGTCATGGGAATCGCGTCGAGCCGTTTGGCGAGCTGGATCTGGAAAACGACGAGGTTCTGGTAGCGGAACGCCGCCTCCGAGCCGGCCAGATAAACCTCCCACATGCGGCAGAACCGTTCACCGGCAATGGCGACGGCTTGCCCGCGGCGGGCGGCAAACCGGTGGCGCCAACGCCGCAGCGTCTCGGCATAGTGCAGGCGCAGCACCTCGATATCACCGATGACGAGGCCGGAGCGCTCGATGGCCGGGGCCAGTTCCGACAGGGCGGGTATGTAGCCGCCGGGGAAGATGTAGCGGGCAATGAAGGGATTGGTGATGCCGCCGGCATCGTCGGAGCGGCCGATGGTGTGGATGAGCGCAATTCCGTCATCTGCCATGCGGTCGGCGATGATTTTGAAAAAGCGTTGGTAGCTGGCGGAACCGACGTGTTCGAGCATGCCGACGGAGACGATGCGGTCGAATGTGCCGGTGGTGTCGCGGTAATCCTCGAGCGCAAAATCGACATGCCCCGAAAGGCCGCGCAGGCGTGCACGTTCGCGTGCGTCCGCAAGCTGTTCGTCGCTGAGGGTTATGCCGCGTACATTCGTATGGTGGCGTTCCGCCAGATCGAGAGCGAGCCCGCCCCAGCCGCAGCCGATATCGAGCACGCGGTCGCCGGCGCGCAGGTTAAGCTTGGCGGCGATGTGGTCCTTCTTGGCGCGCTGGGCGGCATCGAGGCCGTCTCCCGAAGACGGGGTGCTACCGGAAGGATCGTCGAAATAGGCGCACGAGTACTGGAGATCGCGATCCAGGAATAGACGATAGATGCGCGGGTCGACGTCGTAGTGATGGTGAGCATTGCGGCGCGCGCGGCCGCGTGGATTGGCCTGTGCCAGGCGACGCAGGCGGCGCCGCGCAAATTCGGCGAGGCGGCTCCAGGCGGGCAGGGGATGTTGCGCCATGTTGCGCATCAAAAGCGCGATCAAGTCGTAGGGTGTGCCGCGCTCGATCCTCAGGCGGCCATCCATGTAGGCCTGCCCGAGTTTCAGTTCGGGATCGAAAATCAAATCGCGTTCCAGGGACCTGTCACACAGCCGGATGGCGACGTTGGACCCGGATCCATCACCATAGGTTCGTGCCTTGCCCGTTGCATCGATGACGGTCAGCGCGCCGTCCTTGATGATGCCTTCAAATGCATAATTCAAAAGCCGGTTCATCTGGCGTCTCCCATTCAAACCCAGGGAGGCCCTCCGTCCGCACTTCTTCTCATGTAGGTTGCCATAACGCCCATTCCAGTCCACCCGCCTGCGCCAAAGCGACCGGATTTGTTTTGAATGATGCAAAAAGCGCCCGGCTGGTCGTGCAGCCGGGCGCCAGATATTGCTCTCGTGGTGGTGCGAGCGCGGCCTCAGCCCTGCTGCTCTTCGCCGCCTGTTTCGCCTTCGCCCTGGAACTCCTCGTCGGGGTTGAAGGTTTCGATGTCGAGGGCCTCATCCTTGATGACCGTGACGTCCTCGCCGCGGGCCTGACGCTCAGCCTCGTCCTCAGAGCGCGCGACGTTG
>CAZDNY010000020.1:0-14991 GCA_964506885.1 uncultured Hyphomicrobiaceae bacterium
ACCGACGCCATCAGGGATCCGGCTCAGTTCGCCTTCTGCGTCTGCTTCTCGGCAGGGGGCGAAGCGCTCGTCGTGGCCGGTCCTGTAGCCTTGCCGCGAAGGAAGTTCAGCGCATATTGCAACTGCGTATCCTTTTCGGGCTCCTTTGGCACGTAAGCCGACGAGCCGGAGGCTTCCTCTTCTTCCTTATCGTTCTTGAGGTGGCCGCGCAGGCTCGCCTCACCGCGTACCTTCGACTTCGCGAGCTTTTCCTTCATGTCCTCGGGCAGTTCCTGCTCGACGACGATGTCGGGCGCGATACCCTTGGCCTGGATGGAGCGGTTCGACGGCGTATAGTAACGCGCCGTCGTCAGGCGGATCGCCCCGTTGGCACCGAGCGGGATGATCGTCTGAACCGAGCCCTTGCCGAACGAGCGCGTTCCCACGATCGTGGCCCGCTTGTGATCCTGCAGGGCGCCGGCAACGATCTCGGAGGCCGAGGCCGAACCGCCATTGATCAGCACGACAATCTTCTTGCCGTCGGTGATGTCACCGGGGCGAGCCTGGTTGCGCTGCGTTTCCTCGTTGTTGCGGCCGCGTGTGAAAACGATGGCGCCGCGCTCGAGGAAGTCGTCAGATACAGCGATCGCCTGATCCAGCAAACCGCCGGGGTTGTTGCGCAGGTCGATGACGTAGCCTTTGAGCTGATCGCCGATTTCCTTGTCGAGAGTCTGCACGGCGCGAACGAGGTTGGCGTGCGTCTGCTCGTTGAAGGTCGACACCTTGATATAGCCGACGTCGTCTTCGCGGCGCGACTTGACCGCGTTGATGCGGATGACGTCGCGGACGATCTTGATCTCGAGCGGGTCCTCGATGCCCTTGCGCACGATCGTCAGCGTGATCGGGGTGTTGACGGCACCGCGCATCTGCTCGACCGCCTGCTCCAGTGTCAGGCCGTTTACCGGCTTGTCATCCAGATGCGTGATGAGGTCGTTGGCCTGGACGCCGGCGCGGGCCGCCGGGGTGTCGTCGATCGGCGCGACGACCTTGACGACGCCGCTCTCCATCGTCACCTCGATGCCAAGGCCGCCGAATTCGCCGCGGGTCTGCACCTGCATGTCCTGGAAGTGCTTGCGGTTGAGATAGGCTGAATGGGGATCGAGCGAAGAAAGCATGCCGTTGATGGCACTCTCGATCAGCTTCTCGTCGTCGGGCTCTTCGACATAGTCGGAGCGCACGCGTTCGAGCACGTCGCCGAAAAGGTCGAGCTGCTGGTAGAGACTATCGGACTTCGTTGTGGCCGAATGCGTCTGTGACACATTGAGGACCGTTGCCGCGCCGGCCAATCCGGTCATCAGCAGGAACGTCCAGAATGCGAAGTCGGTCTTGCGCATCATCCTTGCACCTTCTCAGGACCGTTGACCCACCATGGGTTCGGGTCGATGGGAGTACCTTCCTTGCGGAATTCTACGTACAGAACTGGAGCGTCAGTTCCGTTATTCAACTCGCGCGTGGTCGCCGCTCCACTCATCGTGCCGACCGGTTCGGCTGCGAGCACGAATTGTCCGGGTTCCACATCAATCCGTGACAAGCCTGCAAGCAAAATATGATACCCGCCGCCGGCGTTGATGATCAAGAGTTGGCCGTAACTGCGAAATTCGCCAGCGTAAACCACCCATCCATCACACGGAGACGTGATCTGCGCGCCAGCCCTCGTTTCGAGCACTACGCCCTTGGAATTGCCGCCATACTGGGTTTTCTCGCCGAAATTGAGGACGGCACGGCCGACAGCAGGCAGGGGCAGGCGGCCACGCGTCTTGTGGAACGGTATGGCGGGCTTGATGCGGCCGGGGTTGACCGTGCGCTGCGGCGCGCCCGAGGGACGCAATTCGACGATCTCGCCCGGTTTGGGCACATTGAGCGCCACCTCGGTGCGCTTGGCGGTCGATGCGGCGGGCCCCGGGGCGGGGTCGGGCGTGACGATCAGCGGGCCGGTGGGCTTGGCCGGTGGCGCGGGCGTCGCGACCTGTTCGGCGGCTGCCGCGGCGGCGACCTCCTTTTCATAGGTTCCAAGACCGGTGTTCTCGGTGACGGTCTTGTCGAGACGCGTGATCAGCTCGTTCAGGTCGGTGACGTTGCGGGTGATCTCGGCGGCCGCGCGGCGCACGTCCGCCAGTTCGTCGCGACGCTGCTCGAGTGATTTCTTGCGCTCCTCCATAAGGCCGGCCAGCTTCACCTGCGCATCGGTCAGGCGCTCTGTTTCGGTCTTGAGGCGCTGGCTTTCGGAGCGGATGTCGTCCATGACGCGCACCAGCTCCTGTAAGCGGCCGGACAACTGCATGGCTTGGCCGCGCAGTTCGGGGAAGGCGGCAGCCAGCAGCATGGCCGAGCGCACCATCTGCAGGGCATCGGAACGCCGCGTAATCATCACAGGCGGCGGGTTGCGACCCATGCGCTGGAGGGCTCCCAGCAGCCTGGAAATCTGCCCATGGCGCTGATTGAGGGAGCCGCGAACGATTTTTTCCTGTGCCTCCAGCTCGCCCAGCCGTGCCTCGATCGCCGACATCTTGGCTTCGCTCTTCTGGATGAGCGCCGCTGTCTCCACGAGGCGCTGCTTGAGGCGCTCACGCTCGGCATCGATCTCGGCGACGTCCCTGGCGATGGCCTGCTCGCGGTCGCGTGCCGTCTTGAGTTCGCTCTCCTGGGCGTCGAGGCGGCGGCGTGCGTCTGCGGGGTCGATGGAACGTGCGGTCTGGGCGTGGGCGGGCGTCAGGAGGAAGCCGGAGGGCGATGTCAAAGCAGTAAATTCACCCGGAGCCGCGCACATCAGGGCCAGGAGCGACAAGGCGCCGGCCAGCGGACCAGTTATCCGAATGCGGCCGGCCTCGGCGAGCGCGCGCACCATTCCTGCCCGCGCCCGCACGTGTCGGCGTGGCGTCGATGGGCGAAACGGTTTCGCGCTGGCCTGGCGAGGGCTCAAGGGGCATCCTCTGGGTGGGTGTGAGCGGGCAAGGCGCCTTGTCACGCAAGCTTACCTTGCTGGCACGCATGATTCGCAAAATTACGGCAATTGCGGGCCGGCGCCAAAGCCAAAGGGCGGATTGCCCCCAGCCGTCGTGTCCCGTCTGCGACGTTCGCTCGTCACCGAGCCGCGGCTGTCCGCGAACTTATCAATCATCACACGCGCGGGCCGCGGCGACGTGCGTCGCAGCGCCTCGGGCTGCGGGGAAGTATTTGCGGCCGACCCGGGGGAGGTCTATCAAGACCGCACTTTGCGCAAATTTGCCCCGAGCCGGTGAGCCACCACATGCAGACCGCCCTTTATCACCTGACGACCGTTGCGGTTCTGGCCGTGCTCATCGTGCTGCTGTTGGGCTTGTGGGGGCTGATGCGCAACAAGAGCGCCAATCTCAGCCAGAAACTGATGCGGTGGCGCGTGGGCCTGCAATTCCTGGCCATTTTGATCATCATCGGCTATCTGCTGCTGAAAGCATGAGGCTGCGGCGGCGCCGTCGAAAACCGATACCGCCGCGTTCTGAACGGCGGGCAAAAGCCTCCTCTTGCGACGAGGGATCATGGTCAAGCTCAACAAGATCTACACCCGCACGGGTGACGAGGGGACGACGGGGCTCGGGACGGGTGCGCGCGTGCCCAAGCATGCGCTGCGAATTGCCGCTTACGGAACGGTCGACGAGGCCAACTCGGTGATCGGCGTGGTGCGGCTGCACTTGAGCGGCGATGATGGCCGGATGGTGGACGATATGCTGTTCCGGATCCAGAACGATCTGTTCGATCTGGGGGCGGACCTGTGCGTGCCCGATACGGGGGAAGACCTGGGTTACGAGCCACTGCGCGTGACGGCCGATCAGGTCAAGCGGCTCGAAGACGAGATCGATCAGCTCAATGCGGTGCTGGCGCCGCTCAAGTCCTTCGTGCTGCCGGGCGGAACGCCGGCTGCGGCGCACCTGCATGTGGCGCGGACGGTATCGCGGCGCGCGGAGCGATTGATGGTGGAGCTTGCCTCGGGCGAGGACGAGCCGGTCAGTGCAGCAGCGCTGCAATACATCAACCGGCTGTCCGACTTCCTTTTCGTTGCAGGCCGCTATGTCAACGACCGCGGTGCGGGCGACGTCTTGTGGGTTCCCGGCAAGAACCGGTGATGATTTGCACAGCGCGCAGCTCGTGTGGGCACGATCCGCCTTGCCTGTATTCAGACGTCTGATATGGTGGCATTTGCCAGTTATCGAACAGTAATATTTCGGCAGCGGCAGCGGCAAAAAACCACGTATTCTCGCCTTTAGCCAGATGCGTGGGGGTGGAGGGGTGTCGTGTCCGATAGTGACGTTCGCGTCGCGCCTGACGGAGCTGCTGGGTCCATCCTAGAAGTCGTAGGTGACACGTCCAATCACGGCGGCCCGGAGAGGCGGACGGCCTGGATAGTCGGCATCGAAATCGTGCTGATGCTCGCCGCATGCGTTGCGGGCGTGGTGATGCTCTATTTCTGGGATCATCCGATCATTCGGCGGTTGCTCGACGAGCATGGGCCGATCGAGATGCTCCACCTGACGCTGCTGGCCGCGGGTATCGTCGTCTCGCATTTTGCAGCGAAGATGTCGCGCGGCGTGACGCGGACGATCTCGAACATGTTCCTTATCGTCACGGTGACCGGACTGATCCGGGAGATCGAGCTGAAGTCGCTGCGAGGACCGCGGTGGTGGAACGAGCTCACCGACAATTACTCCCTCCAGGAAGTCATGCTGATCTCCGGCGCGATTGTGCTCGCAATCTACATGCTACGGCGACGGCACGACCTTCCCGCGGTTATCCGCAGGTCATTCAATCTCTATGCGGTGCCGCTGCACATCAGCGCGGTCGCGCTGTTCAGCGGTGCCTACGCGTTCGAGAAGATCATTCGTCACACAGCGTTTTCGCTGGTGGCCGAAGAGTTTCTCGAGACGATCGGCTATCTCTTCCTTCTGGTCGCGATACTGAGAACGTTGGACAAGGCGCGATCGGAACGCGAGATGCAAACGCTCTGGCCGAGCCGCGCGGCGATCGATAGAACTGATATCACTTAGGGCGTGGTCACATCTTCCGAGCGTGCGCGCACGGGCGGAAAAGGCTATGTCAGATTACCGCCGTACTGCCCGAATGTTGTTCGCGGCGGGTAACAGGAGCATGTCCAATTGTTCGTGCCGCTGCAGGACGATAATCCGCTGAAACACATTCAGCGCCAGTATGTGACCTATGGGCTTATCGCGCTCAACGTCATCGTATTCGCACTGACGGCCGCAGGGGGGCAGGAGGCCGTGGTGGCCAGCTTCGCGGTCATTCCGGCCGAGCTTTTCGGGCATCTGGCGCCGGCACCGCTGCAAAGCGTGGCTCTGCCGGAAAACATGACGCTGCTCAGCTACATGTTCTTCCACGGGGACGTGCTGCATCTGGCCGGAAACATGCTGTTCTTGTGGGTGTTCGGCGACAACGTCGAGGATTCGATGGGTCACGTGCGCTTCCTGGCGTTCTACCTGCTGTGCGGCATTTTCGCGGGGCTGACGCATGCCTGGATCGCGCCGGACTCAGGGGTGCCGCTGATCGGTGCCAGCGGCGCCGTGGCGGGGGTGATTTCGGCCTATCTGATGCTCCATCCGCGGGTCCGCGTCTGGGTGCTGGTGTTCAAGGTGCTGCCTATGCAGGTGAGCGCCGCGATTGTGTTAGGTGTCTGGATTATCACGCAAATCGCCATGGTCCTGATGCCGGAGGTGGGGCCGGTGGCGTGGTGGGCGCACATCGGCGGGCTGATCGCCGGGGCGGTGTTGGTGCTTTTCTTCAAGCGCCCCGACGTGCGCTTGTTCGACCGTGGGCTCGAAACGGCCTGAGAGTGTGCCCGGAAGGGCATTGTCCGGCAGCAAAATTCATTTTCCCGTATCGGGGTGAATTGGTCGCCGTCGGTTGCATTGACTTCCCATAAACCCGCACCTAGGCTGCTGTTTCGCAACTGCGAAGACTCTTGTGTGCCACGTCCCCGTGCGCCCGGGTGGCCCTGAAGGGCCCTGGGGGAGGAGCCCAGGTTGCGGTGCACAAGAGAACCACGACTGCCGTTCGTTGCCTCGGAGAGTGGGTCGACCTGCAGTTGCGTGCCGCCGAGAACCCGGACGCCCTATCGGGAGGCCCGGGCAATATGGTGTGGCGCTGACAAACAAGAAGTCCGAGGCTGGGGACCGCTGCGGAGATGAAGATACTGGTGCCGGTGAAGCGGGTGGTTGACTATAACGTCAAGATCCGCGTGAAGGCAGACGGAACAGGCATCGAGCTTGCCAACGTCAAGATGTCGATGAACCCGTTCGATGAGATTGCCGTCGAAGAAGCCGTCAAGATCAAGGAGAAGGGCGGGGCCAAGGAGGTCGTCGCCGTTTCCATCGGTCCGGCCAAGGCGCAGGATACGTTGAGGACGGCGCTGGCGATCGGCGCTGACCGGGCGATCCTGGTGGAGACCGGTGATGCCAGCGTCGAGCCGCTCGCGGTCGCAAAGATCCTCAAAGCGATCGTCGAGGAGGAAAAACCCGACGTCGTTATTCTGGGCAAGCAGGCGATCGACGACGACAGCAACCAGACCGGCCAGATGCTGGCGGCGCTTCTGGGTTGGCCACAGGGCACATTTGCCTCGAAGGTCGAGTTCGCCGACGGCGGCGTCGCTGTCACGCGCGAAGTCGATGGCGGCTTGGAAACGGTCGGCCTCAAGCTGCCGGCCATCGTCACCACGGACCTGCGCCTCAACGAGCCGCGCTATCCGACGCTGCCCAACATCATGAAGGCCAAGAAGAAGCCGCTCGACACGAAGAAGCCCGACGATTTCGGGGTCGACATCACGCCGCGTCTCGAGGTGCTCAACACCGCGGAGCCACCGAAGCGCGAAGCCGGCGTCAAGGTCGACAGCGTTGCGGAGCTGGTGGCGAAGCTGAAATCAGAAGCGGGGGTGCTCTAATGGCAAGTCTCATTCTCGCAGAGCACGACAACGCGGCGCTCAATCCGGCTACGGCCAAGGCAGTCACGGCTGCGAAGGAAATCGGCGGCGACATCCATATCCTGGTGGCGGGTTCGGGTGCACAAGCGGTCGCCGATCAGGCGGCCAAGATCGACGGTGTTGGCAAGGTTCTGCTGGCCGATGCGCCGCATCTGGCCAACGCCCTGGCGGAAGAAGTCGCTGCCCTCCTCGTCAAGCTGATGGACAGTTACGACGTCCTGATCGCGCCGGCGACCGCTTCGGGCAAGAACATCCTTCCGCGCGTCGCCGCGCTGCTCGACGTGATGCAGATCTCCGACATTACGGCGGTCAAGAGCGCGGACACGTTCGAGCGTCCGATCTACGCGGGCAATGCCATCCAGACGGTGAAGTCTGCCGAGGCGAAGAAGGTGATCACAGTGCGCACGGCAGCCTTTGCGGGTGCAGGCGAGGGCGGCAGTGCTTCGGTTGAGACGATCGAGGCGCCGGGTGCTGCGGGACTTTCGACGTTCAAGAACGCGGAGCTGACGAAGTCGGACCGGCCCGATCTCGCTTCTGCGCGGATCATTATTTCGGGCGGGCGCGGCCTGCAGTCCGGCGAAAACTTCAAGACGCTGATCGAGCCGGTTGCCGACAAGCTGGGTGCAGCGATCGGTGCGTCCCGGGCGGCGGTCGACGCCGGCTTCGTGCCCAACGACATGCAGGTCGGTCAGACCGGAAAGGTCGTGGCGCCGGAACTGTACATCGCGGTTGGGATCTCCGGTGCGATCCAGCATCTGGCCGGCATGAAGGATTCCAAGATCATCGTGGCAATCAACAAGGACGAGGAAGCGCCGATCTTCCAGGTGGCCGACTATGGTCTCGTCGCGGATCTGTTCACGGCGTTGCCAGAGCTGGCGGCGGAGCTGGGCAAGGCTGGAGGCTGAAGCAGAAATAAGAACAATGGATGCCGGTTCCGCGGGATCAAGAGCCGGCGCACAACATCGGTCGTTAGAAAAGGACCATTGAGATGGACGCAGCAGTCAAGGCGCCGAAAAAGGCCAAGGCCGGCGCAGCCAAGAGCACGGAAAAGAACACGGTGAGTCGGATCAAAAAAGTCGGGATTATCGGTGCGGGCCAGATGGGCAACGGCATCGCGCACGTTATCGCGCTTGCGGGATATGACGTGGCGCTCAACGATCTGAAGAAAGAGGCGGTCGAGCGCGCGATCCAGACGATCGAAAAGAACATGAACCGCCAGGTGTCCAAGGGCATGATCGGCGAAGATGCCAGCGCCGAGGCGCTCAAGCGCATCAGCTATGCGCCGGACTACAATGCGTTTGCTGATTGCGATCTGGTGATCGAGGCAGCAACTGAAGATGAGAGCATCAAGCGCCGGATCTTCACCGATCTGTGCCCGTTCCTGAAAAAGGATGCGATGCTGGCGACCAACACGTCGTCGATCTCCATCACGCGTCTGGCTTCCACCACGGACCGTCCCGAGCATTTCATCGGCATGCACTTCATGAACCCGGTGCCGCTGATGGAGCTGGTGGAACTCATTCGTGGCATTGCCACGGAAGACGAGACGTTCAGCATCGCGCGGGACTTCGTGCACAGCCTCGACAAGCGCACGGCAGTCAGCGAGGATTTCCCGGCCTTTATCGTCAACCGGATCCTGCTGCCGATGATCAACGAGGCCGTCTATACGCTCTATGAGGGCGTCGGTACGGTCGAGTCCATCGACAAGGCCATGAAGCTTGGCGCGCATCATCCGATGGGTCCGCTGGAACTTGCGGACTTCATCGGTCTGGATACCTGCCTGTCGGTGATGCAGGTGCTCTACGAGGGGCTTGCCGACTCCAAGTATCGCCCCTGTCCGCTGCTGGTGAAGTATGTCGAGGCGGGCTGGCTCGGACGCAAGACCAAGCGCGGCTTCTACGATTATCGCGGCGAGACTCCGGTGCCGACGCGCTGACCAGATGGACGCCACCGTCTCGCGGGATATCATCGAGAGGCTCAGACAGCAGGACTGTCGTTGGACTCTGGTGTGTCTGCGAGACGGGCGCCGCTTGCGGGTTTTGAATATCGCTTGGGGTCTCGACGAGGGCGAGCTGCACCACCACATAACGACGAATGCGTCGCCCCCCTCCGATGGCGTTGAGATCGACTTTTTTCTGACCAACGAGATCGTCGAGATCCGGGACGTCGAAACGGATCGGGTGCTTTGGCAGTTGGGGGACCTCTAGGCTGGTTTCGCAATCTAGCTAGGACGCGGATCCATTCCAACCTTCTGATTTTCAGACGTTTTTTTCTGAGCAGATGCGTTCGCGCTCAGGCAGAAGCTGCTCCAGCCGGGCGTCGCGCGGTTTCCGGGCGGCCAAAACTCGTGCGCTTAGATCGACGCTCTCAACCTCCTGCAACGATCCTTTCGGTCCTGCAATCTGCTGCGGGAGTTCAAGCGTGGTCGCCCCGCGTGCTAGGTAATGGGGCGCGGAATGGCAAGTAAGGTGGGTGAGATGTCGAGCAAGGGAAAAGTCGCGGTCGTTACGGGTGCAGGCTCGGGGATCGGCAGGGCCGTGGCATTGGCCTTCCAAGGCGACGGCTACGACGTGGCGATTGCCGGGCGCCGCGTTGCGGAACTGGAAGCAACGAAAGCGCTGGCGGCTCCCGGTGGCGGCGAGATGCTCGTGCATGTCACGGACGTTGCCGATCCGCTCGCGGTGAAGGGTTTGTTTCACGCGACGAAGCAGGCGTTCGGGCGTGTCGATGTCCTGTTCAACAACGCGGGCGTGTTCGCGCCGCCGGTGCCTCTGGAAGAGCTGCCGGTCGAGACGTGGCGACAGGTCGTGGACGTCAACCTGACCGGCGTCTTCCTGTGCTGCCAGGAGGCGATCCGGATCATGAAGAAGCAAACGCCGAAGGGCGGGCGTATCATCAACAACGGGTCGATATCAGCGGTGACGCCGCGGCCGCTGTCGGCGGCCTATACGGCGACCAAGCACGCAATTTCCGGGCTGACCAAATCGATCGCGCTCGACTGCCGAGGCCATGACATCGCGTGCGGGCAGATTGACATCGGAAACGCGGCCACCCCGATGACCGAGCCGATGGCGAAGGGGCAGGGTGCCCTGCAGGCGGACGGCACACGCAAGGTGGAGCCGCGCATGGATGTTGTGCACGTGGCGAGCGCGGTGCTCTACATGGCGAGCCTGCCGCTCGACACCAATGTTCTATCGATGACGATCAAGGCGACCGAGATGGCTTTCGAGGGGCGCGGGTAGAGCGCCGCCTCGGCCGGCGGTGTTTCGGCGGGGGCGAGCCGGGCGCGGGCGTAGAGCGTTCGGCTGATGCTTGCAGCGACCAGGGCGGCGTGCCGGTGAATGCGGACCTCAGATGGTCGATGAACGCGCGTGTCTTCAATGGAACTACCCGACCCGGCGGATATACCGCGTAGATGCCGAGGCTCCGCGTTGCGATATCGGGAAGGATGAGGTCCAGAGCGCCCGCGCGCACATGGTTCGCAATGATGAAATCCGGCTGATAGGCGATCCCCCCGCCTGCGATGGCCATGCGCACGAGCGCATCTCCATTATTGCACCTGATGACGCTTTCGAGCGGCGGCGTGGCCGTGGCTTTTTCCTGTGCTTCAAAGGACCAAACGCTGCGTGTTGCGCCGTGCGCGTAGTCGAGGCAGCGATGGCGCGGGATATCGCTGAGGCCGGCGGGGCTGCCGTGGCTGCGCAGATATGCCGGTGATGCGACAAGGTGCAGGCGTGCATCGCTGATGCGCGTGGCGATCAGCGAGCTGTCGGACAGTTCGCCGATGCGGATGGCGAGATCGTAGCCTTCTTCGACCAAGTCCACGAAACGATCGTTCAGGGCCAGGTCGATGCGTGCCCTGGGGTTGGTGTCGAGGTAGGGGACGATCAGGGGTGACAGGTAGGCCAGCCCGAACGACATGGGTGCGCTGATGCGCAAAAGCCCGCTTGGCTGCCCGGCGCGGTCCTCTGCGCGTTGCCGGGTCGCGTCGATGAGGTCGAGAACTTGGCGGAACGTCTCGAGCAGCGCGGCACCGTCGTCGGTGAGGCTCAGCCGGCGGGTGGTCCGGTTGAAGAGGCGGACACCGAGGTGCGTCTCGAGGTCGGCAACGTGCTTGCTGGCCATGGGGCGCGAGACGCCCAGGCGTTCTGCCGCCCGGGTGAAACTGCCCAGGTCGGCGACCGCAGCGACGGTGCGCATGGAAAGCAGCATATCCATGAGATACGTCGATAATATAAAACAATCATTTTAGCAACTCGGTGATTATCTCCCTTCATGGATCAAATAGGGTCTCTTCGACAGGTGATGGCTGGCCCGGCCGGCGACCAATGCGGCCCGGGATATTCGCTCAAGGAGAACTCACATGATCGATCATCGCACCGCCCCTATTGCTGCCTTCCTGCTGCGTGTCAGCATGGGCCTTCTGTTCGTCGCCCATGGCCTGCTGAAGGTGTTCGTGTTCACGATCCCCGGCACGGTCGCCTATTTCGAGAGCATCGGTTACCCGGGAGCGCTGGCCTACGCGGTCATCTTGGCGGAGCTTGCCGGCGGCGTGATGCTAATCCTCGGCGTTCTGCCCCGTATCGTCGCGGTGGGTCTCATCCCCATCATGATCGGCGCGACGCTGCAGCACGTTCCCAACGGCTGGCTGTTCTCGGCTGCCAATGGTGGCTACGAATTTCCGGCGCTGTGGACCGTGCTGCTCGTCGTGCAGGCCTTGCTCGGCAGCGGGGCCTATGCGCTGCTGCCCGAAGGCCGGCGCGGGCAGACCGACGTTGCTGTTGCGTGATGAAAAGGACCCTCGCGATGACGCACAAAGCGGATTGGAGCGAGCGACAGGCTGATGCGGGCATCGATGACGGTGCCCGCATCGGACATGTCCACCTGAAAGTGTCGGACATCGAGCGTTCGCTCGCGTTCTATTGCGGTGTGCTCGGTTTCTCGCTGACACAGCGCTACGGGCCTGACGCGGCTTTTGTCGCAGCCGGTGGCTATCACCATCACATCGGCCTCAACGCCTGGACGAGCAAAGGCGGTGGTCCGCCGCCGCGCGGTTCGACAGGGCTGTTCCACGTCGCAATCGTTTACCCATCGCGGCGCTCGCTCGCAGAGGCCGTGTCGCGCGTGCTGGCGGCGGGGCATGCGCTCGACGGCGCCAGCGATCACGGTGTCAGCGAGGCTGTCTACCTCAAAGATCCGGGCGGCAACGGGCTCGAACTCTATTGGGACCGGCCGCAAGCGGAGTGGCCGCGAGATGCGGACGGGGCGCTGGAGATGTACACACGGCGGCTCGATCTCGACGACCTGCTGGCGGCGCGGACTTGAGCGCAGGCCGACGCTCGCGACGACCGGCCGACGCCGCGTGCCTGTGTCGTGCCATGCATTCTTGCGGAGCGGCGGGGCGTCGCTCGGCTTCAGGCTTCGGCTTCGGACGTCTCGTCGATCTGCTTGAGCTGGCGGCGTAGGGCCTCGCGTTCCTGCTTGATCGAACGGCCGATGTCGTCTTGCGATACGCCCATGCCGACCAGGGCGGCACGCGACAACTGCAGGCTCGCTTCCACGGTTTCGGGTACGGCATCGTTGACGCCGGTCGCGTAGAGGTGGCGGGCGTGGTCGCCGTCGCGGGCGCGTGAAACGATCGGGACATCGGGCCGGATGGCGCGCACCTGCTCGACCACGGCGTCGATGATCGCGGGAGATTGCACGGTGACGATCACGCTCGAGGCCGCGGCGATGCCGCAAGCTTCCAGAAAGGCGCGGTTGGTGGCATCGCCGAAATAGACGTCATGGCCGTTGTGGCGGTCGGTGGTGACCGTACGGGCATCATGATCGATGGCGATGTAGGGAATCGCATGCATCTTGAAGAGGTCGCAGACGACTTTGCCCATGCGTCCATAGCCGACGACGATGGCGTGGCTCTTGTGCGGATCAGGCGTGAGCAGCGTTTCGGGATCGGGCGTGTGAGGTTCTTCGAAGTAGGCGGCGGCGCGGCGCCCGAGGATCGCCATGACCGGAATAAGCGCCATCGACAGCGATGTGACCGTCAGCGTGAATGTCGTGACCGTCTGGCTGACGAGGCCGAGTGCCGCGGCCAGCCCGACGCCGACGAACGCAAACTCGCCGCCGGGGCCGAGCAGCAGGGCGGATTCGATGCTGACCGGCCAACTCAGCTTGAACAGCCGCGTGATCGCCAGCACGAGTATCGCCTTGCCGATGATGAGCGCGGCGACGGCGGCGGCAATCCAGTGGGGTTCGCGGATCACCTCGCGGATATCGATGCTCATGCCGACCGTGAAAAAGAACATGCCCAAGAGGAGACTCTTGAAGGGTTCAATGGTCGCCTGGATGGCGCGGCGGTATTCGGTGCCGGCGAGCAACAGGCCGGCGATGAAGGCGCCCAGGGCCATCGATAGGCCGGCGACGGCAGCGACAACGCCGGTCAGGATGATGACGAACAGCGAGGCGGCAATGAACAACTCGCCTGATCTCGTCACGGCGACCTGGCGGAACAGCGGGCGCAGGAACAGCCGGCCGGTGACAATGATGACGACGATGGCGACGGCGGCCTGCAGCATGGCCTTGCCTACGCTGGCTATGACCGAGCCGTCGCCGTTGGCAGCCAGTAGCGAAATGAAGATCAGCAGCGGAACGACCGCGAGGTCCTGCGCGAGGAGCACGGAGAAGGAGACGCGCCCGCTGACGGTCGCCAGCCGATCCTCGCGCGAGAGCACTTCAAGCACGATGGCGGTCGACGACAAGGCCAGCGAGCCGCCGAGGATCACCGCGACGGGGCCGGACAGACCGAGCAAAAGCGCCACGCCGGCAATCGCGGCGCTGGTGATGGCGATCTGCAGTCCGCCGAGGCCGAAGACGAGGCGGCGCATCGTGGTCAGGCGTTCGACCGACAATTCCAGTCCGATCAGGAACAGCAGGAAAACGACCCCGAGGTCGGCAATGCCGGCGACGTTCTGGGCGTCGGTGACGGTGAGCCAGTAGAGTGGCGGTATCTCCGCGACGTAGGAGCCCAGGCCATGCGGGCCGACGACCGCTCCCGCGCCGAGATAGCCGACGACGGGGCTCAAGCCCCAGCGGCTCATCAAAGGCACGAGAATGCCGGCGGTTCCCAGGACGACGAGTGCGTCGGAGTAGGCAGGAATGTTGATCGCGGTGGCCATGCTCTCGTCTTTACCGGTCGGATCGGCGGGCGGGCGATAGGTGCGCCGGCACCGCCAGCAGCTCCAAGTATATGCCGCGTTTGCAACGTCTCTGGGGCGGCATCTCGTCCGGGTCAAGCCCCGGGCCCAGATCGCGGTGGATGAGCGGATGGAGAGAGGCGATCAGGCTGCGGACCGGCGCTCAGCGGCGGCGGCCGGGCGCGATGCCGGTCAGGAAGCCGGCCAGATCCTCGGTGATGTGGTGGACGTGATCGGGTGGACGGTCCCAGGTTCTGATCTTGGCCTGCGCGGGGTGGTCCATGTAGCTGGAATGGACCAGCACGGTGGTCATGCCCAATTCGTGCGCGGCAACGAGATTATGCGGCATGTCCTCGAACATGGCCGCTTCGCGCGGCGTGACGCCATGGGCGCGGATCATATGGTCGTAGGCGGCGCGCTGTTCCTTGGGGATGTAGGCGGTGGTGACGATATCGCAGATGTCTTCGAACAGGTGGAGGACGCCGAGCTTGCCGGCGACGTTCTCGGCGTGGCGGCGGGAGCCTGCGGTGAAGATCAGTTTGCGGCCGGGTAGCGCCGCGATGGCCGCGGCCAGTTCGGGGTGTTCGGGCACGGGGCTCAGGTCGATGTCGTGGACGTACTCGAGGAAGGCCGAGGGCTCCATCTTGTGCTCGATCATCAGGCCGGCGAGCGTGGTGCCATAGCGGCGGTAGTAATCCTTCTGCAGGTAGCGCGCGTGTTCATAGGGCACGTCGAGATAGTTCCTGATGAACTCGCCCATGCGGTGATCGACCTGCGCGAAAGGATTGCAGGCGGCGG
>CAZDNY010000021.1:0-14934 GCA_964506885.1 uncultured Hyphomicrobiaceae bacterium
CTCACGCTCGGGCGTGAAGATGCGGATGCGCGCTGAGTGCATGGGGTTCTCGGGCGGCGAAACGAACACGGTTTCGGACAGATTGAACTCGCGCGCGATGGCCTGCATGGCGGTCGCATTGAGCCCCTGTGCCCCGAGTACGACGGCCAGCGGATTTCCGCTGAAACGCTGATCGGTGAAAACGTCGATGACGTGATAGTCGAGTTGCATGTAGCCGCCCTGTCGCGATGTGCGGCGGCAATGTGCATGAAAGGCGCCCAGCCTCCAAGCGCGAATAGGGCGCCGACCCACAAAAATGCGGGCACCGAACCGGACTACAGCAGATTGGGCAGCAAAAGCGCGCAATGTGGGGCGAGATGCAGGTGCTCGAGATCCTCCCGTTTGCGCACGAACGTCAGGGCGGCGACCTCAGGATCGGCCTCGCGCTCCAGAAACGCGCTGATACGCCCGGCGAGTGCGTCGGCGGACAACGGGCTCGCCAACTCGACGCAGATGGCCAGAAGCGGCCCTGCACGGGCGATCACGAAGCCCGGCTTGCGGTCCAGTTCGTCCGGACTGAGGCCGGTTTCCTCGGCGACCTCGCGGGCGATGGAGGCGGCCAGGTCGACACGGCCTGTCGCATCGACATCGTTGCGATCGATGAAGCCGCTTGGAAAGTAATGAAGCCCCTCGTTGAGATGGCCTGCTTGCTGTCTGACGAGCAAGATAGCGCCATCTGCGGCTCGAATGATGGCCGAGCCGAAGCCATCGACGACGCCGCCTGTCGGAAAGCCCTGTTCGCGCCAATGCACGTAGTTGCGGAAGCGGGTTTCGAACAGGCTCATGTGCAATTGGTTGCCTTCGAAGGCATAGGCGGAGGTGACAAATACGAGCCCGTCAAAGAGAGACGTCTTCGTTCGCGTTACTTCGTTCCAGTGGCGATCGATGGCAGAGCGATGCTCGGCGACGTAGGGCCATTCATAATCGATGATGCGGCAATCGCACGCGGCGACTTCGACGACGGCCTCGTGGGACCTGCCCGTGCTA
The DNA here is from genome assembly GCA_964506885.1 of uncultured Hyphomicrobiaceae bacterium. Taxonomy (GTDB): domain Bacteria; phylum Pseudomonadota; class Alphaproteobacteria; order Rhizobiales; family Hyphomicrobiaceae; genus JAEUMD01. The sequence goes on from CAZDNY010000021.1 coordinate 1,027, forward strand.
TCGCGGCAGGCGGGGCTCGCAGAAAGATCGGGCGTTGATGGGGTCATGTATCCTGCGGGGCCTTTTCCCGGTGGCGGGATCTGGAAACTTCGTGACATGCGCGGCGCTCCGTCAGCGCGCCCCCGGAGACTTGATTAAGCGTCCGTTAACACGTTCGCGCAATCAATAGTCGATGCGTCTGGCAAATGCGACAGGCGCGGCACTCCTGTCCCGTCTTGTTGCTTGCGTAAGGCCTGTCCATGCTTCCACTGCGTTCCCTGTTCCTGGCCTTGGCGTTCGTGCTGGTTCCCGCAATCCTTGCAAAGCTCTCGGCGGAAGAGCGGCCCCGAACACACTATTACGGCGACTATGACCGCCGCCCGCTCGACGGCAGCTATCGCAGCGACCGCGACGCGCCGGGCCTGAAAGACTGGAGCGCCTCTCAGGACTACCGCGCAGCCCCGCAAGTCCCGTCCTACGCATTGAACTACGATGGCGTCCCGCTTCTCGCTCCGATCTGGACGGGACTTTACGGTGGCCTTCACGGCGGCGGCGGCTGGGGCCAGTTCGATACGTCACTGGGCGATGCCGATCTTTCCGGTGCGGTGATGGGCGCGCATATCGGCTATCTGATCCGGACGGGCGCTTTCGTCGCCGGACTGGAGGCCGATGCCGATTTCTCCCAGGTGCACCATGCCACCAACTTCGGCGGGCTGGCGGTGCTGATGGCCGATGTGGACTGGATCGTCAGCGCGCGGGCGCGTGCGGGAGTCGTCGCCGGGCCTGCCCTGTTCTATGCCACCGCAGGCGTGGCGATGACCGGCGTGTCGGCGCAGGCCGATGTGATGGGCGTACACTCATCCACCAGCAGCACGCAGACGGCGTTTGTCGCCGGAGGCGGCGTCGAGATCGGTCTCAATGAGAACATCGCACTGCGCCTCGAAGCGCTGCATTATTTCATGGATGAGGAAAAGTTCCGGCTGCCGTTCAATGCCGGAACCGCCGAGGTCGGCGGATCGCTGACCACGGTCCGGGCCGGGCTGACGTTCTTCCTGAACTGATCGGACGAGTCGCCCGCCGAGGCGGATACGTCCAGCATCTGCATGCACATTCATGCATGTGCGCACGATTGGTCCCGCCGCTTCAGGAAGCCGACGCTGGCGAAGTGGCCGCCCCCATGCGAGACACCCAGACTTTTGCGGTTTCGTCGTCGTGGCTGTTTTTCAGCGCGATGATCGTTGGCGCACATCAGAAGGCGCGCCCGCGGCTCGCGCCTGTTTCCTGATGCAGGTCCTTATGCTTCATTTTTGCCAAAGCATTTGCACAGAAAAGAGCACATTCGAAATTCAAAAAAAATCGCTAGAACATTGTGAAATCACCCGATTCACCAAGCTCTCGCCGTCGTGTTGCCGCTGAAGCGCCGCAATCAAACGGTCAAATCATTACATCGAAGAATGCGTCGCGGTTGGAACGCCGCTTCGAGTTCTGAAAGTCCGGTGAACGTGCCGGACAGGGGGGACTGCATCACACCAGGGGGGTATGGATGCATGGGGCATAAAGGTTCAAATCAACACATTGCGCCGGTCGCACGCGCTCAATCGTGACGACTAGGTTCGGCTGCCTGGCTGTTTGACTGCCACGAAAGCCAACTGACTTGGGCGGTCCCGCGAACTGGCATGGCTGTGTCAGGACGCGCTGCGTGCGGGGCCGCCTGTGAGAAAAGGCCATGTGGACCCTGAAGGATCAAGCCAGGATTTTCCGCGTCCTGGTGCCCCTCTATGGTCCCAGTGTCCTTTGGCCCTGTGCCGCTTCAGCGGCACGGAAGGGCGGCGAGGTTCCCCGCTTCCTCGTCGCCCGCCACTACCTCGCGCTGACGAACGAGCCTCCACCTCGATCGTCGACGCGGGTACCGCCGGAAGGTTTGCATTGGCGCACCGCCACACACCTCCCTCCCCAGCGTCTTTGCAGATCTTCCGGCAACCCTTTCCCTCAACTTCCGACACGTCAGCGGTGCGATGCGAATGCCACCGCAGACAGACGAACTGTCCGCCGAATTACAGGCAGCCGGTTATGGTCGAGCCGCATTTCACGTAACTGATCGCATCCCAGGCGCAGCAGGGCTCTTCCTTCTTGCAGACCCAGGCGCGCTTTTCTCCGGTCGGGAACTTGTAGCGGCAGACCTTTTCACCCTTGCCGGCCTTTGCCGCGGGCCAGCCGCTGGACTTTGCCTTGTCCTTGGCCATGGCGGCCGGCGCGGACAGCGCCAAGGCCAGCGCCATCGTGAGAATTCCTAGCGCACGCAGCATCGGTGTCTCTCCATGCATGCATTGTCAAATGGGAGCCACATCTCCTCATCTCCATCATGCCCCGAGTTGTGCATCGCACGCTAGGACATGAAAGCCTCACTCGCCGGCGAATTGGGCTGGGACTGTCGTGAGCATAAGCGCGTCTGGCCGCCTGGGTGGGCATCGACATAGACAACGACGGCGCGCCGGGTGGCCCGACGCGCCGCTGACACACATAGCGCTGGAGGCCGATGATCAGTTCCGGCTCTTGTCGACCAGCTTGTTGGACGCGATCCAGGGCATCATGGCGCGCAGCTTCTCGCCGACCTCCTCGATCTGGTGGGCGTCGTTGACGCGGCGGATGCCCTTGAAGCGCGCCTGGCCGGCCTTGCATTCCTGCATCCACTGGCTGGTGAACTGACCCGTCTGGATCTCGCGCAGGATCTTTTGCATCTCCGCCTTGGTTTCCGGCGTGATGACGCGCGGGCCCGACATGTACTCGCCCCACTCGGCCGTGTTGGAGATCGAGTAGTTCATGTTGGCGATGCCGCCCTCGTAGATCAGGTCGACGATCAGCTTCACTTCGTGCAGGCACTCGAAGTAGGCCATCTCGGGCGCGTAGCCGGCTTCGACCAGCGTCTCGAAGCCGGCGCGGATCAGCTCGACCAAGCCGCCGCACAGCACCGCCTGCTCGCCGAACAGGTCGGTCTCGCACTCTTCCTTGAAGGTCGTCTCGATGACGCCGGAGCGGCCGCCGCCAACTCCGCAGGCATAAGACAGGGCCAGATCGTGCGCGTTGCCGGACGCATCATGATTGACGGCGATGAGGCAGGGCACGCCGCCGCCCTTCTGGTATTCGCCGCGTACGGTGTGGCCGGGGCCCTTGGGCGCGATCATGACGACGTCAACGGTCGACTTGGGTTCGATCAGCTGGAAGTGGACGTTGAGGCCGTGGGCGAAGGCGATGGCCGCGCCGTCGCGGATGTTCGACTCGATGTGATCCTTGTAGATGTCGGCCTGCAGTTCGTCGGGCGTCGCCATCATGATGAGGTCGGCCCACTTGGCGGCATCGGCCACCGACATGACCTTCAGTCCGTCAGCCTCGACCTTCTTGGCAGTGGTCGAATCCGGGCGCAACGCAATGGCGAGCTCCTTGCAGCCGGAGTCCTTGAGGTTCAACGCATGCGCGCGGCCCTGGGAGCCGTAGCCGACGATGGCGACCTTCTTGGATTTGATCAGGTTGAGATCGGCATCACGATCATAATAAACGCGCATGGGTCCTGGCCTCTTGGCTCGCGAAATCTCTCGCTTTGTTGTGGAAGATGCCCCTGGACGCACCCGGGGGCAAAAGGTGGGCGGACTTTACTTCCGGTCTGCCGCAGATTTCAACGGTTTCAAACATGGAAAAAACGCGTTTTTTCGGCCCGCTGCAGGTGGCGCGCGCAGGCGCTCAAGGCTATCGGCAAGAGCCGGTTAACCGTTCTGCAACCGCGCGCTGGTAAAGCTGTCCCCAAAGAGGGTGGTCCACGATGGCGAAAAGCAGATCTCATAAGTTTGCTCTTGTTGCAGCGGCACTGGTCCTGCCGGCGATGCTTGGCGGCTGCGGCGGCTCGGGCAGCAGCGATGGGCCGAAGATTCCCAAAGGCATTTACACGACCGCTGCGGACTGCGCAGAAGCGGGCAAGCTGACCTATGAGCAGTGCTCCGACCTGATCTACGCGGCGATCGACAAGCACGAGGCCGAGGCCCCGACCTACTCGGAACTGCGCTTTTGCGAGGCCAAAGAAGGCGAAGGCAAGTGCGAGTTCACGGCCAACCAGAAAATCCGGCCCAAGCTCATGGCGTTCCTGGTCACCGCATCGGAGCCGCCGCAAGCCGTTCCGCTCTATGCGACGCCCAAGGGTGAGCCCGGCTTCCGCGACCTGGGTGGCTCGACTTATCTGCACTCCAACGAGGAACTGGTGTTCTCCGAGCATGCGGTGACCGTATTTGAGCGCAACGGCCAGAAGAAGCGCCGCTTCTGACGCACCCGCCGTTCCGACCATTCAACGAAGCGCCCGCGCGAACAGCCCGGGCGCTTCGGCATTTGAGGACAGGCGAACGGCTGCCGGCGCTTCAGCTTCCCTGCGGCCCGCGGGCGATCGCGGCGATGCCGGTGCGCGCCACTTCGACCAGCCCCAGTTCGTTCATGATCGAGATGAACTGCTCGATCTTGGAGGACTTGCCCGTCACTTCGAAAACGAAGTGCTCGGTCGAGGCGTCGATGACATTGGCGCGGAAAATTTCGGCCATGCGCAGCGCCTCGATGCGCTTCTCGCCCTTGCCGCCAACCTTGACGAGCGCCAATTCGCGCTCCAGGGGCCGGCCCTCCTCGGTCAGATCATGCACGCGGTGCACGGGCACGAGGCGTTCCAGCTGATGCTTGATCTGCATGATCACCATCGGCGTGCCTTGCGTGACGATGGTGATGCGAGAGACGTGCTTGGCATGCTCGGTCTCGGTCACAGTCAGCGAGTCGATGTTGTAGCCGCGACCGGAGAACAAGCCGATGACGCGCGCCAGAACGCCGGGTTCGTTGTCGACTGTGACGGAAAGCGTGCGCTGGACGATACCTTCATGCGTCGTCAGGCTCGGATAGTGGGATTGCTTCTGGGTCTGGACCATGTCCGCTCTCGTCTTTCGTTGTCGTCGCTTGTTCGTGTCGTCGCTGCGTGATGTGCGACCGCCCTTCAGGTGGCTTCGTTGCTTGACTTGATGTCCTCGATCATCGTGAGGCCCTCCTCGTAGGCGGTGATCGTCCATAGCTCCTGGAACGCGGCTTGGCGCCATTCCGAGAAATGCGGGTTTGCATAGATCGCATCGATGTAGGCGCGCGTATCGGCGGCGACAGCAATGGAATAACTGTCGAGGCGGGTTGCGACGGGGGCGTACATGGCATCGGCCGCGCTGAAACGGGCACCATAGAGATAGGGGCCGCCGGCGCCGAATGCTTCGCGTGTTTCGCGCCAGATCTGTTCGATGCGCGCGATATTCGCCTTCAGATCGTCGGTCATGGGCGGCGCGGCGAAACGCTTGCCGAGATTCATGGGGCAGGTCTGGCGCAGCGCCTGGAATCCGCCGTGCATCTCCATAGAAATCGACTTGGCGTGGGCGCGGGCCACCATGCCGTCCGGCCAGATCGGCTTGTCCGGGAACTTGTCGGCCAGGTAGGAGATGATGGCGAGGCTCTCCCAGACCTTGACGTTGCCGTCAATCAGCACCGGCACCTTGCCGGACGGTGAATACTTGGCGATGCGCTCGGCGGTATCGGGCTGGCGCAGCGGGATCACCGTCTCGTCAAAGTCGAGACCGATGGCGCGCATGACGAGCCACGGCCGCATCGACCAGGACGAATAGAGCTTGTTGGCGATGATGAGGTGCATGACAGGCCTCACGAAAGGATGATCGGCCGGAACCGGTGCAGGGCCGAACATCTCGGGAACCGACCGTCCGCGCATGTGTTGGCCGAGTAACGCGCCGTGGCGTCATGGCGCGCATTCGACCGTGAACACGAGAAAAAGTGGAGGCATTCCATGCTGAAACGCACATACTTTGCGAGCCTGACCGGCGGAGTTTTCGCCGCCCTCGCACTCCATGCCGCACCGGCTGCCGCCGCCGTCGACTGCACCAAGGATTTCGACATGTTGCGGGGCGCCAATGAGCAGATCGATCGCAGCATCGCCGATGCGGCGGACGACACACTTGTAGGCTGGGATACGAACGACGACGGCATGATTTCCCGTTCGGAATACATGGAGGTCTGCCAGCAGCAGCCCGAGGAATACCAGTCTATTCTTGAGCTTCCCTACTACCGGCAGCTTCAGCTCAAGGGTGGATAACAGGTTGCTGGGTCCTGCTACGAATGCGGGCGTCGATGCGAGCGCGTCGACGCCCGTCTGTTCTACACCAGCGTCTTGCCTTCCTTGCCGATCGCCTGGCCGACGATCTCGTCGGAGATCTCCTCTCCCATCAGCATCTCGTTGTGCGCCTTGCCCGACGGAATCATGGGGAAGCAGTTGGCGAGATTGGCGACGCGGCAGTCGAAGATGACCGGGCCTGGCGCTTCGATCATCTTCAGGATTGCATCGTCGAGATCGGCCGGCTTGTCGCAATAGACGCCAGTCCAGCCATAGGCCTCGGCCAGCTTGACGAAGTCAGGTAGCGCTTCGGTGTAGCTCTCCGAAAGGCGGTTGCCGTGGAGCAACTGCTGCCACTGGCGAACCATGCCCATGTACTGGTTGTTGAGGATCATCACCTTGACCGGCAGGTGATACTGCACGGCGGTGGAGGCCTCCTGGATGTTCATCAGGATCGACGCATCGCCGGCAATGTCGATGACCAGCGACTTCGGGTGAGCGAGTTGCGCGCCGACGGCGGCCGGCAGGCCATAGCCCATGGTGCCCAGGCCACCGCTCGTCATCCAGCGGTTGGGCTCGTCGAAGTGATAGAACTGGGCGGCCCACATCTGATGCTGGCCCACTTCCGTCGTGATGTAGCAGTCCTTGTCGCGGGTCAGCTCATACAGCCGCTCCACCGCGTACTGCGGCATGATGAAATCCTCGTGGTGCTTGTAGGCCAGCGAACGCTTGGCCCGCCAGCCCTCGATCTCCTTCCACCAGCTCTTGTGGGCGGCCTTGTCGAGCTGCGGCGCCTTCGCCTTCCACACGCGCAGCATGTCTTCCAGCACGTAGGCGACGTCGCCGATGATGGGCACATCGACGTGGACGTTCTTGTTGATCGAGGAGGGATCGATGTCGATGTGGATCTTGCGGGAACCCGGCGAGAAGGCGTCGAGGCGGCCGGTGATGCGGTCATCGAAACGCGCGCCGACGCAGAACATGACGTCGCAGTCGTGCATCGCCATGTTGGCTTCGTAGGTGCCGTGCATGCCGAGCATGCCGAGCCACTGCTTGTCGGAGGCCGGAAACGCGCCAAGCCCCATCAGCGTGGAAGTTACCGGATAGCCGGTCAGTCGCGCGAATTCGCGCAACAACTGGCTTGCCTTCGGACCGGAGTTGATGACGCCGCCACCGGTATAGAAGACCGGCTTCTTGGCATTGGCGAGCAAGTCGACCGCCTCACGCACGGCCGTCTGGTCCGGCTTCATGCGCGGCTTGTAAGTCTTGTGCTGGATGTTTGAGGGCCCGACATAGTTGCCGGTCGAGAACTGCACATCCTTAGGTATATCGACGACAACGGGGCCGGGGCGGCCGGACTTGGCGATGTAGAACGCCTCATGGAGAACGCGCGCCAGATCGTTGACGTCCTTGACCAGCCAGTTGTGCTTGGTGCAGGGCCGCGTGATGCCGACCGTGTCGCATTCCTGGAAGGCGTCGTTGCCGATCAGATGGGTGGGCACCTGTCCGGTGATGCAGACCACTGGGATTGAATCCATGAGAGCGTCGGTGAGGCCGGTCACGGCGTTGGTCGCGCCCGGCCCCGAGGTGACGAGCACGACGCCGACCTTGCCGGTGGAGCGTGCATAACCCTCTGCAGCGTGGACCGCGCCGCCTTCCTGGCGGACCAGGATGTGCTTGACCTTCTCCTGCTGGAAAAGCTCGTCATAGATCGGCAGCACGGCGCCGCCGGGGTAGCCGAAGATATGCTCGACGCCCTGATCCTGCAGCGCCTTGATCACCATTTCCGCGCCGGTCATCTGCCGTGCCATCGCAGCTCTCCTCGTGCCAACTGTATGCGCGGCGCATCAGGTATGGCGCCGTCAGGTCGGCCGGGAAGCTAAGGGCAGGCGCCGGGGGCGTCAATCCCGAAAATCAATAATCGGAAAGCTATTGCTGATCTGTTTTTTCATTTCTTGCTCTGAAATCCACTTCCACGTAATCATATATCGTCGCAGCCATGTCAGCTGGCGTTTGATATAGCGACGGGTGTCCCTCTGGGCGGTTGCGACGGCGTCTTCGCGGGTCATGCGGTGAGCCAGAAAATCCATCAACGGCAGCAACCCCAGCGCCCGCGCGGCCGGCAGTTCGGGGGAGAGTTGCATCGACAGCATGTGGCCGGCCTCCTCGAGCGCCCCCTCTCCCAGCATCTGGTCGAAGCGACGCGTGGCGCGGTCGTAGAGATCCTCGCGCTTGCGCGCGATGACCACCTTTGCGACCTGGTCATCGGGCAGGAGCGGCGTGCCTTTCACCTGCTGCCACGCGGCAAGCGGCTTATCCGTCGCCTCGAACACCTCGAGCGCGCGCACCAGTCGCTGGCGATCAGACGGGCGGAGTTGATGCGCAGTAAGCGGGTCCAGCCGCTCCAACTCGGCGTATAGGGCTTCGGCCGGCCACGCGGTTCCCGCAGCACGCCAGCGCGTGCGGATGTCGTCGGGGATGGCGGGAATGGGCGACAACCCTTCCAGCAGCGCCTTGAAATAGAGCCCCGTGCCTCCGACGATGATCGGAAACAGGCCCCGCGCGCTTGCTGTCTGGAGAGTGGCGGAAACTTCCTGCAGCCAGCGGGCGACCGAATAAGGCTCGGTGACTGAGACGTGGCCGTAAAGGCGATGGGGAACGAGCGCCTCTTCGGCCAGCGTCGGCCGCGCGGTCAGGATGCGCAGCTCGCGGTAGACCTGCATGGAATCGGCATTGATGATGACGCCGCCGCGCGCGCGCGCCAGTGCGAGAGCGAAGGCTGACTTGCCGCTCGCGGTCGGACCTGCAATAAGAAGCGCCTTCGGGCGTGGGCGGGTGGTCATGCGCACTTCCTAGCGCATGCCGTCACCGGCTGCGAGCCTTGCCTGATCAGCCCTGCGGCATCGCTGTTGCCGACGTGAGCCGCTCCACGCGAACCAGCCGAACCTGCCGATGCTCCAGACCGGCCGCGAGACCCTGCCGCAATGAACGAGATGCCCCGCTACGCCCTGGTGCTGACCGCCGACCCGCGGCGGCGAAATCTGTCGCAAGCCTATACAGCTGCGGCGCTCGGCGCGCTCGATGGCGCGGTGGATCTCTCGACCATCCAGGTACATGAACCGGCACCCGGCATCGCCTGGCAGGCGAGCTTCCCGGCCCCGAGCATGGCTGCCGCACATGACGTCCGCCGGCACCTGGCACAGGTTCTTGCGGGCCAGCCGATCGATATCAACGTCGTCGCGGGCAATGGACCGCTGGCGCGGCGCCGGCTTCTGATCGCCGACATGGAATCGACGATCATCGAGCAGGAGATGCTGGACGAGCTGGGCGACTTGATCGGCAAGCGCGACGTGATCGAGGACATCACCGCGCGCGCCATGCGCGGTGAACTCGACTTCGAAGCGGCGCTGAAGGAGCGCGTCGCCATGCTCGCCGGGCTCGACGCGAGTGTGCTCGACGAGGTGGCGCAACGGATCACGATCATGCCCGGGGCCAGAGAACTCATCGCCACCATGAAGGCGAACGGCGCGTGGTGTGCGCTTGTCTCAGGCGGCTTCACGATCTTCACAGAGCGCATCGCGCGGGAGCTCGGCTTCGACGAGCATCAGGCGAACACGCTCGAGATCCTCGATGGCAAGATCACCGGCCGCGTGCTGGAACCGATTCTCGGGCGCGAGGCAAAGCTCGAGGCACTTCACCGTATCGCGGGTGAGCGTGATATCGACATGGATTCCACAGTTGCGGTCGGTGATGGCGCGAACGATCTGGCTATGCTCGCCGCGGCCTCACTTGGTGTGGCCTTTCGTGCCAAGCCCAAGGTGCGCGAGGCCGCGTTCGCAAATCCTGGTGGCGCGGTGATTACACACGGCGATCTCACCGCGCTGCTCTACCTGCAAGGTTACGGCATCGGACAGCACGTCAGCGGTAGCTGATCTGCGCCCTCACACATGGCAACAATGACTTGATGCCTTTGGATGCGTTGAAGTTGTGCAACGCATTTTTTGCCAAGCGTGTCTCAAACGACTCTCGACGCAACGCCTTCGAATCGGCAGGATCGTGAACCTCCAGTCATGATTTCATGTCCGCGTCGAGCGCCTGATTGCCGCAGTCCGACGTCCATCCACCGACCGTGCGCACATGCGCGCGGCCCGGTTATCGTGAAACAGGATTATGGATCATGCCGAAAAAGCTGCTGGCGCTGTTGCTGATCGTGATCGCCCTGTTCGCCGTGATCGATCTTACCCGGGCGGCCAGCACGCACTTCACCAAGACGTTCGCCGCTCAAGACGTCGAGACAGCGGTTGCATCGCCAGAGGTTTCTGGCTCGGCTCCTGCGCATTCCAAGGCCGCGACTCCCGAGCGCTACGGCGTTGTGCGTGCGACATGGCAGGCGACCGAGACCCGTTAAGACGAAGACTGTAGATTCCCCGAAAAAAACCGCTAGTGTTCCGTCTCAGACATTTGCTTCCCATTGCGGCCAGGTTCCACGCAAATGTCTGAGACATGAGGAACACTAGCATCTCCAAGATTCTAGTGTTGCTTTTGTCACTAACGCTTGGCAGACCACCTTGCAGGAACCGGGGGCCAAGCGTCAGTGACGCAACACTAGTGTCCCCCCGCTGGTCCTCGTCGCACTTCAAAGTGGCGCGTGAGCACCTAAATGGTGCGGATGTGCCGGCACAGTGGCTGTTCGACACGTCAGCCGCCCCAGCTGCGGTCGAAACACGGGGGAAGCATGACATCGCGCGACGGACGAACCTACCCCATTACGGCGCTCGAAACTGAATGCGGGCGGCACGGCAGGCCTGTGCGGGCACGTCGGCACCCGGGTCAGAACGCTTACTTGCGCCTCGAGGCCGCACTGGCATGATCGATCTGCTGCTTCTGGGCGCGGGCTTTCTGGTGCTGCTTGCTGGTGGCGAGCTGCTGGTGCGCGGCGCGGTGCGGGTGGCGGAATTTGCGGGCATGTCACCGCTGCTGATCGGTCTGACACTTGTTGGGTTTGGAACGTCGGCTCCGGAGCTGGTGACGAGCGTGCAAGCTGCCATGGCGGGCTCTCCCGGCATCGCCGTCGGCAACATCGTCGGCTCCAACATTGCCAACATCATGTTGATCCTGGGCGTTGCCGCTGCCATTCGTCCTGTGGCGGTCGGAACCACCGCCTTGCAGCGCGACGGCATGATCGTTTTGCTGGGTGCCATTCTGTTCAACCTGCTGGGGTTGATGCTGCCGCTCAACCGCCCGGTCGGTGCGGTGCTGTTCGCTCTACTGATTTCGTACTTGTGGTACGCCTACCGGCAGGAGCGCACGGCGACGGCCGGGGAAGGACACACCGCCGCCTACGAAATGGCCGAGGCGCTCGAGGAAATCCGGCCCGGCGGCAAGGCGCGGTGGTGGCGCTGGCAATGGACCTCGTTTCGCATCGATGTCGTGACCGCCCTTTTGACGGCGATCGGCGGAATGCTGCTGGTGGTTGCCGGCGGGCGTCTCCTGGTCGATTCGGCGGTCTCGATCGCGCGAACCTATGACGTGTCGGAAGCGGTGATCGGTCTGACCATCATTTCCATCGGCACATCGATGCCAGAACTCGCCACGTCAGCCGTCGCCGCGTTCCGCAAGCATGGCGACGTCGCGCTCGGCAACATCATGGGTTCGAACATCTACAATACGTTCGGCATCGGCGGCGCAACCGGCCTGCTGTCGCCAACCGTGATCCCTGACGAGATCGTGCGCTATGACAACCTGGTGATGCTGGGCGCGTCGTTTGCGATGCTGATCTTTGCGCGCAACGGCTACCGGATCAGCCGGTCGGAGGGGCTCGTGCTGCTGGCCGGCTACGGGGTCTACCTCTATACGCTCGTGCCGAAGTAGCGCTGCCACAGGATGTGGGCGCGCAGTCTCACATCGGCCAGGAGTTCCACGATCCGCGGGCGCCATCGGTCGCGCAGGCGCCGCAGCACCCGGCGGACCTGCGACTTCAGCATGCGGCCGTAACGCCATGCGAACGAGGCACGCACGCGGGCGAACAGCGCTTCTTTCCATGGAACGAACCAGTCATAAGCCCGGGCGAACCAGCCGATCTGCATGAGCTGCGGTCGCGTCAGCACAAACAGGCGCGCGACGAGTGCGGTGCTGGTCACCTTGGCGGCAGCCAGGAGCAGTCCCGCCTTGATGATATGGCCACCCGCCAAGAGGGCGATCGCGCCCAGCTTTACGGGGAACAGGATGGCACTGGGCAGGGCGAACACGACGAGCGATGGATAGGGCGGCAGGCGGGAGACGAGTGCCTCGGCACGCGCAATGAGACGGAAGCGGGCAAGCCAGGACAGGGCTGCCGCCAGCGGCTTCCAGCCCCACTCCTCGAAAAGCAGCACGAGCGCCAGGAGGATATTGAGCGCACCGACGATCGGGGTTTTGACGAGCCGCCACAGCACTCCTGCTGCAGCCGTGACCTTTGCCCCGTGCCCCGGCCGGTCTTGCGCCGGTGAATTCGTGTCGCGTTCGTGGGGCACGTGTCGACCTTTCAGGGACGGGCTGCAACCGCCTGCGCGCGCTCACATGGAGATGGTTTGCATCGACCGCCGGCAGGCGCTTGGGCACCGCCCGGTCCAAGCGGAACGTGCGAGCAAAGTAACGACAGCGCGGCCAGGTTCAAGACGGCGCAATTGACGCCCGTCCAGCAGCGCTCGTCGCACGGCGGCAGGGAGCTACTCCCCGATCCGCAGATCGCCAGGCAGAAGTGCGCCGGCCCTTTGCGCCTCCTCCAGCGCCTGGGCCAGTTCCTCGCGCGCCTTCTCGGCCTGGCGCTGACGGTTCCAAAGCGAGGCGTAAAGGCCGTCCTTAGCGATCAACTCGGCGTGCGTGCCCTGCTCGACGAGGCGACCTGCCTCGAGCACCAAAATATTGTCGGCATGCACGATGGTGGACAGGCGGTGGGCGATGACCAGGGTCGTGCGGTTCTGAGCGACACGGTCGAGCGCGTCCTGGATTTCCTTCTCGGTATGGCTGTCGAGCGCGCTCGTCGCCTCATCGAGCATCAGGATCGGCGGACCTTTGAGGATCGTGCGCGCTATGGCAACGCGTTGCTTCTCGCCGCCTGACAGCTTCAAGCCGCGCTCGCCGACCATGCTGTCGTAGCCTTCGGGCAGCGTCTTGATGAACTCGTCGATCTGGGCGAGGCGCGCGGCCTCCTTGACCTGCGCTTGCGTCGCATCGGGCCGGCCGTAGCGGACATTGTAGAGGATCGTATCGTTGAACAGGACCGTGTCCTGCGGGACCACGCCGATGGCTGCCCGCAGCGAGGCCTGCGTAACGTCGCGAATGTCCTGGCCGTCGATGGTGACGCGGCCGGACTGGATGTCATAGAAGCGGAACAGGATGCGGCTGATCGTCGATTTGCCCGCGCCCGAAGGGCCGACGATGCCCACCACGCGGTGCTCGCGGAGCCTGCTCCAGACCGCCTCGATCTCGCTCTCGCGGCCGAAGAACAGCTTCGCGTCGGACTCGGTGAACGGCTGAAGCCCGGGGTACGGTCTCGCGGTCTCGACCTCCTCGAGGCGGCCGGGACGCGACGGAGGGTGCTCCGCCTCGGCGGTGTCGCGGTCCTCGTCGAAGGAGATCGCCGCGATCAGGCGGTAGCCCCGCTTGGAGACGGTCTGGATGTAGGTGGGCCGGCGGGCGTCGTCACCCAGCGCGCTGAGGAGGGCCGCGACCGTGTTGCGCAGCACGGCCTCGCCGACGTACTGCTC
>CAZDNY010000022.1:0-14704 GCA_964506885.1 uncultured Hyphomicrobiaceae bacterium
CGAACGTGCCGTACAGCGTTTGTGGGACGAGGACTGGGACGGCGCCCGCGATCTTGTCGCACGCTTGAAGCAAGCCTATGCGCCGCTCATCACCCTTTATGGACGTCGCGAGCCGGTCACACTGCGAGACCTCGCAACGGCGCATATCGCGGTTTCCGAGGCGCTCGCAGCCCTCCCCGCGGAACGCGCAGCCGTAGCATCGGACCCCGCTCCCGCCGCACAACTCAAGCTGTTCGAACCCGCCGGGGCAGATGACGGCATAACCTCGCCGCTCTACGCCGGGGAAGCCGGTGCAACAGCGTCGAACCTGTTCACCGGCTTTCTTGACGCGACACTGCCGCAGCTAAACCTCGAACCTGCGGACTACGCCGATCTCTACCGCAGTCTCATCGTCGGGGTGAATGTCCGCCCGCGCGTCCCCGTGCATCCGCGCCTGTCGATCTGGGGCCCGTTCGAGGCACGCCTGCAGCAGCCCGACATCGTCATCCTCGGCTCCCTCAACGACGGCACATGGCCCGAAGCCGCCGATCCTGGCGCCTGGCTCAACCGCCCGATGCGAAAGGCGCTCGGCCTGCCCGCACCGGAAGAAAAGATCGGTCATGCGGCGCACGACTTCACGTCGCTTCTCGGTGCGAAGACAATCTATCTGACGCGCGCGGAGAAGATCGACGGCGTACCCACCGTGCCCTCACGCTGGCTGATGCGCATCGTCGCGCTGCTCGACGGCATGGACATGCGCCATGCCATCAGGATGGACCGGGCGTGGCTTGGCTGGGCCCGGGCCCGTGACCACATCGCCCAGCGCCGCAACATTCCTGTGCCCATGCCAAAGCCTGCGGTGGCATTGCGCCCGCGCAGGCTTTCTGTCTCCGCCATCGAACAGTGGATCGCCAACCCCTATGCCACGTTCGCAAGCCGCATCCTCGACCTCGACCCGTTGCCGCCACTTGGCAAGCTGCCCGACGCCAGCCTCAAGGGCTCGATCATCCACGACGTGCTCGCCGAGTTCGCCCACTCGCATCCGACCGACTTGCCCCCCGACATCGCCGGCGTCCTGATCGCAATCGCCCGCCGCAAGCTGGCCCCCTATCTGGCCAATCCGCGCATCCGGGCTTTCTGGCTGCCGCGCTTTGAGCGCTTCGCCCATTGGTTTGCCGAGACCGAACCGGCACGGCGCACCGCCACGATCCGCGTTCTGGCCGAGATCGGCGGCACCATGGTTCTCGATGCCCCGGCCGGCGCATTCACGTTGACCGCACGCGCCGATCGCATCGACGTCACGCCAAGCGGCCTCGTCATCACCGACTACAAAACGGGCCAGGTCCCCCCCGACGCCAAGGTCGGCGACGGCCAGGCTCCGCAGTTGCCGCTCGAAGCAGCGATTGCCACCGCCGGCGGCTTCACCGGACTGGATCCCGCACCTGTCGCGGCCCTGTGCTACATCCGCTCGACCGGCGGCACCCCGCCCGGAGAGTACCGCACCGTTAACGCCGGAGACGTTGGCGAGCTTGCCAGAACCCAGATCGAGGGATTGAAGCGGCTTATTGCGCGCTTCGACGACGCCGACACGCCCTACGCGGCCTTGCGCCGCCCCGGCTATTCCTACGATTACGATGACTTTGCGCAACTGGCGCGGGTTGCCGAGTGGTCCAATCCGTCCGGCGCGGGCGAGGACGCCTGACGGGCGGCGCTGCGGCACTGGGCCGCCCCGCGGGCGTAAGCCGGACCAATGATCTAGGCTCTGCCCCCCAACGTTAAACCCGCGTCATCGCCGCGACTTGCAGCATGGCCCATTTGCCCCCATCTTCCCCGTTCGAACCAGACCGCAACTGTATATGCCGGTTGCACGTGAACCTGGATCGCAGCCCGCCTGAGAAGCTGCGACGCACGCAAAACAAGGAATCCCCCACCGATGAGCCGCCCTCAACGCAATGACGACTACGCCGCAGACAAGGTTGCTGCGGAGGCTTCTGCCAAGAAGGGCATGCCGAGCCGGGCCGAGGTGGAGGAAGCAGTCCGCACCATTCTTCGCTGGGTCGGCGAGGATCCCTCCCGCGACGGTCTCATCGAAACGCCCAAGCGCGTCGTCAAGGCTCAGGAGGAATACTTCGCGGGCTATGCGATGGACCCCAACGAGATCCTGTCCAAGACCTTCGAGGAAATCGAAGGCTACGACGAGATGATCTCTCTGCGCGGTATTCGCTTCGAGAGCCACTGCGAGCATCACATGGCGCCGATCATCGGCAGGGCCTGGGTGGCCTACATTCCCAACGGTCGCGTCGTCGGAATTTCCAAGCTCGCCCGCGTCGTCCAGGTCTACGCCAAGCGCCTGCAGATCCAGGAGAAGATGACGGCCCAGATTGCCAATGTCATCGACGAGGTCTTGCAGCCGCAGGGCGTCGCCGTTTTGATCAAGGCTGAGCATCACTGCATGACGACCCGCGGCGTCATGAAACCCGGCACCGATCTCGTCACCAGCCGCATGCTGGGCGTCTTCCGCGACAGCGCCATCACGCGCCAGGAGTTCCTGTCACTGGTGGACTGAAGCACAAACCGGCGATCACCCGATTGCTCGGCAATTCTGAGCGTGGTCGTCGCATGGCCAACTACGCCAGCTTGCCAATCTCCGTGTAAAGCAGTTCGAGATCCTGCGGCCGCGACATGCGGTGCTCGCCATCGGCCACTTCGATCAGCTTGGCCCATCCGCCCGTCAGGAAGCCGGCCAGCTTGCGCGCGTGCTCGACGGGCACGTCCTTGTCCATCACGCCTTGCAGGATGACGACCGGACGGCCCGGATCGAACGGCGCGCCACCGAACAGGTGATAGCGGCCTTCCTCGATGAAACGGCGCGTAATCGCATAGGGCTCGCCATAATCTGACGGTCGATAGTAGACGCCTTTCTCCATGAGTTCGCGACGCGCATCCGCATCGAACTCCTTCCACATCAGCTCTTCCGTCAGATCCCAGGCGGGCGCGATCAGGACCAGCGCCTTCACCCGCGCCGCATGCTCGGGCGCGCTTTTCATCAGGTCGCGCAACAGCAAAAGCGCGATGTGCCCACCCGTCGACGACCCGACCAGGATCTGCGGACCGCTCGTCAGTTCGGTGAAAACCGCGCGCGCTTCGGCCAGCCAGTCGCCCACGGTCGCCTCTTCGAACACGCCCTCCGAGCGCCCATGCCCCGAATAGTCGAACCGTGTCATCCCGAGCCCGCGCGGTGCCGTCCATTCCGCAAGCGCCGCCGCCTTCGTCGAAATCATGTCGGATTTGAGCCCCGGCAGCCACATCAGCCCCAGCCCGTCGGCCCGCGTCCCGGCGCTCACCATGGTGGCGATCCGCCGACGCTTTCCCCCGGCATCGACGTTCAGGAATTGCGGTTCTGCATCCACCATCCTATGACACCTCGTCCCTATGTTTCACGGAGCCCCTCGTGGCCGAAAAGCGCCCGACCATACTCCAGATCATTCCCGAACTCGACACCGGCGGCGCCGAACGCACCACCGTCGAGATGGCCGACGCGATCGTCAGGGCCGGCGGGCGCGCCATCGTACTGGCCGAGGGCGGGCGGCTGTCAGCCGAGGTCGTGGATGCCGGCGGCGAAATGATCCGTTTCCCCGCCGCCACCAAGAACCCGCTGCGCCTCGTTGCCAATGCGGCTGCCATTGCCCGCATCATCCGCCGCGAAGGCGTCGATCTGGTCCATGCGCGCAGCCGCGCACCGGCTTGGAGCGCATATCTCGCCGCGCGCCGCACCGGCACGCATTTCCTCACCACATACCACGGCATCTATAACGAGAACGGCCGCATCAAGCGCGCCTACAATGCCGTCATGGCAAAAGGCGAGATCGTCATTGCCAATTCCGATTACACCGCCCGCATCGTGCGCGAGCGCTATGGCATTGCCCCCGAGCGCATCGTCGTCGTCAACCGCGGCGTCGACGTCGACCGGTTTGATCGCACACGCGTATCGGGCGAGCGCATCGCCGCCCTGCGCGAAGCCTGGAGGATCCCACCCGGCGAGCGCGTCATCCTGCACCCCGCGCGCCTCACCCGATGGAAGGGACAGGCCGTCGTTATCGATGCCATGGCGGAGCTGGCACGCGATCCTGACTGCGATGATGTCGTCGTCGTTTTTGCCGGCGATGCACAGGGCCGCGACAGCTATGTCGCCGAACTCGGGACCCGCATTGAAGCTGCCGGTCTGCAAGACCGCATACGTTTCGCCGGTCACGTCACCGACATGCCTGCCGCAATCGCCATCAGCGACATCGTCCTGATCGCTTCCATCGAACCCGAAGCCTTCGGACGAACCTCCGTGGAGGCACAGGCGATGGGCGTGCCCGTCATCGCAACAGATATTGGCGCGCCGCCCGATACCGTCCTGGCACCGCCGCGCGTCCCAGCCGATCGATCGACGGGCCGCCACGTCCCCCCCGGCGATGCCCCCGCACTGGCCGCCGCCATGTCCGTACTTCTGCGGCAAACGCCCGCCGCGCGTGAAGCCATGTCGGAGCGCGCCCGCAACCACGCGCGCACTGGCTTTACCACGCACGCCCTTCAATATGCCACGCTCGGCGTCTACGATCGCCTGCTCGGCAGCACGCTGGCCAAGCGCTTCGCCAACAAGCGGTCAGAGCGCTGAAGGCCCGCGCACCGAAGCGACGGCCGCACGGTTCGCAACCAGAGGCGACGCGGACAATCAACGGCCCGGATTTCAACAGGCCGGAACGGGATGGGAATGTGTCGACTAAGGACGAGGCGATGACCCGGAATGCGAACAGCACAGCCCCCGACGGTCATGTTCGCCGCGAGGGCCTTCTGCCGGTCTCCTGCTTCATCATCGCCAGGAATGAGGCCGACCGAATCGGCCGCACCATCGCGTCTATCGCCGGTCTCGTCAGTGAGATCATCGTGATCGATTCCGGCAGCACCGACGACACGGTGGCGATTGCAGAGGCCGCCGGCGCCCGCGTCATCTTCAACGAATGGCCAGGCTTCGGTCAGCAAAAGCGCTTTGGCGAAGAGCAGTGCCGCTACGATTGGCTGTTGAACATCGATGCCGACGAGGTTGTCAGCGAGGAACTGGCCCGCGACATTCGCGCCCTGTTCGCGCGCGCTACGACACCGCCGCTGGCGGTCTATGGCATGCGCGTCTCGATCGTCTACCCGGGGCGCAGCAAACCGCGCCCCTTCGCCCGCGACCACTACTGCCTGCGGCTTTACGACCGCCGCCGCTGCCGCTTCAAGGACTCCACGTTGTTCGATTCCGTCGCCCCCGGCGCCGAAACGGTCGGCCACCTTCCGGGCGTGTTGTATCATCACTCGGTCCGTTCTTTGGAAGACCTCGCCCGAAAGGCCGACGAGCGCGCCACCTACAACGCCCTCCACTCCAAACCGAAGCCGACACCCGTTCTGCTCACCCGCGCAGCCGTGGAGCTGCCCTGGAACCTGTTTAAGTACGTTATCTTTCGCACCCATATCCTGGGCGGCTGGACCGGCGTGCGCTACGCCTGGATCACGGCCTACTACCGCTGGCAGCGCATCGTCCGCATGCTGCGCGCCAACCTGGGCTCGAAACCGACCGCCTCCCACTGATCCAGACCCGTTAGAGAGCGCAACAATGACGCAGGTTGGACGCGACTGAGCCGAAAAACACCGTGTTTTCCCGCAATCTCTTGACTTTGCGCTCCGTTTTCACTTTGATTTTCGCGCCTGCGAGAGCCTGCGCCGCCGTTTCGGCTTCTTCGAGCCGCCGCGCGGCTATTGGTGCAGGTATTGCGCAACGGTACGGGTTCGCACCTGTCCGGGGTACTTTTCAGGCCAGTTGCCTGGCCAAATTCACATGACCTGAGGCGACCAAAGGAGAGACCAACATCCGCCGCCCAATGCGAGCCGCGCCAGAGCGCGAGCAATCCGGCCCGAGGATCAATGATGCGATCCGGGTCCGTGAAGTCCGTCTGATCGACGAGAATGGCGAGAACGTCGGCGTCGTGAGCCGCAACGACGCCATGGATCGCGCCGTCGAGGCAGGTCTCGATCTGGTCGAGATCTCCCCGGACGCCGACCCGCCCGTCTGCAAGATCATGGACTACGGCAAATACAAATTCGAGCAGCAGAAGAAGGCCAACGAGGCCCGCAAGAAGCAGAAGATCGTCGAGATCAAAGAGATCAAGATGCGTCCTGCGATCGACGATCACGACTATGACGTCAAGCTGCGCGCCATCAAGCGCTTCTTCGAGGACGGCGACAAAGTCAAGGTGACGCTGCGCTTCCGCGGCCGCGAGATGGCGCATCAGGAACTGGGCATGGCCGTCCTGCAGCGCGTCAAGGCCGAGGTCGAAGGCATCGCCAAGGTCGAAAGCGAACCGCGCCTGGAAGGCCGTCAGATGGTCATGGTGCTGGCGCCGCGCTAGAGCATGTTTAGCTGAAGTGTGCAGCGGTTCAGCGCGAACGACATGCTCCAAATATGAGCGAGCATGTTGAGCCGAAGTGTGCAACGGTTCGGCCTGAAAAACATGCTCGCAATAATGGAGTGCGCGGCCCTGACCTTTCCCTCATGAGAACACAGACCGCGCAGTTCTGGGCCGGCGCATTCACCGATAAAGCCGCATTCTTTGCGTTTGTTGGCGAAGACCCCGCACACTACGCCGAAGAGAACGAGGACGGCGACCTGCCGCTCTCGCCCTTCTCCGGCTCTCAGGGCGAGCGCCGGTACGATCACGATTTCATGGAAGTGGGCTTCTGTGCTGCGCCGCATGGCGACATTGCCGGAATGCTTGCCGGCCATTCCGACATCGAGCACTGGGCAGAAGAATTTGCCCAGCGCCTGCAGGATGCCGGCATAGAGCACTGCAATGCCTTCATCATGGTCGCGATCGACCTTCAGCGCGATGGCACGCTCTACCGCCAGATCGACGAACCGCGCCCTGTCGAAGGCGACGGCTTCCGCTTGGTCTACCTCGGCGAGATCAGCTACCCCATCTGAGCGGCCGGCACCTCACTCCTTCGAATAGGCGCCATCAACGGGTCCCTGATAATCCGGATTGTCGCGCGAATGCACCGATGCGGAATGCAGCGCGATCAGGTTCTCTCCCAGAGTGCCGGACGTGCAGGTGATCCAGCCCTTCTCCTTGGCGTTTTGCGCCCACTGCAATGCTGCGCGCGCCTTGCGCTTTTTGTTGGCAACAGCCTTCAGAAACACGAGGTAGGTCGGCTCAGACTCGCTCGCCCCGACGCTGCTTGCCGCGGCCTTGCCTCGGGACGCCTCCAGATGCGCCTTGTCGACCTGCGCAACGACCCAATCCAGAAGGTCGAGGTCACCGATCTCGCGCGCGATGCTCATGGCCCCCTGCCACTGGCGGGGCCGCGCTTGGCGAGCATCGTCACGATAGGGAACCGCCCGCACGAAGCGGTGGATCGCCTGCCAGCGGCGGTGCTCGGCCTCGGCCCGCACGAAATCGTCCGAAAGCTGCATGTCCGACGACATTTCCGCCGCGACCGCATCCTGAGCCGCCGTCAGCAGGCGCTGGATGTCGACGGGAGTATGTGACCGGCGCACCGCCGCGATCCTGCGCTCCAATTCGGAACGGTAGCGCTCCGTTTGTCCCTCACCCACGACTGAACCCTCCGCCATTGCGATTTCGCTGAACGTGTTTATGCAAGCCCTACGACGCCCAGCCGCCGGCGGATCAATGTCGGCGAGCAGGCCCGCAAGCGCGCCAGCGTCAGCCCTCTTGCGCACCGCCACGCTTCCCCGTATAAACCGCCCATCGAGCCGTCCGGCGGGGCATGCCGTGGCGGCTCATAATGCTTTGATCCTACAAGCAAAATGCCCCCAAAGCACCACGCCCGCCGGCTTGTCCGGCACGTTACCGGCTCTGCAATCGAACCGGCAACGCTGAGCGTGAGGGCCAGCGAGCGCCGCCAAGGGCGCGAGCGGCAGGGGTATTTTGCGCCATCGTTTCGAGGAGAGCAAAATGCCCAAGCAGAAGACCAAGAGCGGCGCCAAGAAGCGCTTCAAATTCACCGCTACAGGCAAGGTCAAGGTCGCAGCCGCCGGCAAGCGCCACGGCATGATCAAGCGTACCTCGAAGTTCATTCGCAACGCCCGCGGCACCATGGTGCTGAAGGACTGCGACGAGGGCATCGTCAAGAAGTACATGCCCTACAACCGCTGAGCCGCAGCGGGGGATCGCCCCGCCAGCCAGCCATTCGGCATGAACGCGACAAGAACGATCACCTGATTAGAAGCGGAGCATTCACATGGCACGCGTCAAGCGCGGCGTTACCGCCCACGCCAAGCACAAGAAAGTCATCAAGGCCGCCAAGGGCTACTACGGCCGCCGCAAGAACACGATCCGGGTCGCCAAGCAGGCGGTCGAGAAGGCGATGCAGTACGCCTATCGCGACCGCAAGGCCAACAAGCGCAACTTCCGCGCGCTCTGGATTCAGCGCATCAACGCTGCCGTCCGCGAGGCCTCCGAGAACTCGATGACCTACGCGCGATTTATCGACGGCCTCAACAAGGCCGGCATCCAGATCGACCGCAAGGTTCTGGCCGACATCGCCGTGCGCGATGAAGCGGCCTTCAAGGCGCTCGTCGATCAGGCTGCTTCCGCCGTCAAGAAGGCGGCCTAAAGCGCCGCGCCTCGCGCGATTGCGCGGGGTCCTGCCAGCGCAGAGATCGGTTCATGACCCCGCATGCTACAGCGGAACTCTGCGCGGCAGCCCTGCCCGCGCCGAGTTCGCCTGTCTGGGCTCACCCGACCTTCAGCACAACTCCTCCCGGTTGCGCGCCGATTTGAACGAGGTCCGGGCCCAGTCATCTCCCGATGACATGCGGAACCGATCGACATGACCACAGACCTCGCCGCCCTCGAGAAGGGGCTTCTCGCTGACATCGAAAAGGCAGCATCGCTGGACGCCATCGAGCAGGTGCGCATCGCGGCACTTGGCAAGAAGGGCCGCGTCTCCGAGTTGATGTCCACGCTCGGCAAGCTGCCCGCCGACGAGCGCAAGGCTTTCGGCCAGTCGGTCAACGCGCTCAAGGCCCGCGTCACGGAAGCCCTGGAACAACGCAAGGGCAGGCTCGAGGAAGCCGCCCTTGAAGAGCGCCTCGCCACCGAGCGCGCCGATGTCACCCTGCCCGTGCGCCCCGGCCCGGAAACCGAAGGCCGCATCCATCCCGTCTCCCAGGTGATGGACGAACTGGCCGAGATCTTCGCCGACATGGGCTTTGCCGTTGCCGAGGGGCCCGACATCGAAACCGACGACTTGAACTTCACCAAGCTCAACATCCCCGCCGAGCATCCCTCGCGCCAGGACCAGGACACCTTCTATCTTCCCTCCGGCGCCAGCGGCGAACGCCTCGTGCTGCGCACACATACATCGCCCGTGCAGATTCGCACCATGCTGAAGCAGAAGCCGCCGATCCGCATCATCGCGCCCGGCCGCGTCTACCGCAGTGACAGCGACCAGACGCACACACCCATGTTCCACCAGATCGAGGCGCTGGTCATCGATGAGCACACCCACATGGGCCATCTCAAATGGACCATCGAAGAGATGTGCCGCGCCTTCTTCGAAACCGACGTCAAGATGCGTCTGCGCTCGTCCTATTTCCCGTTCACAGAACCCTCCGCCGAGATCGACATCGCCGCCGAAGGCATCGGCAAGCCCGGCGAATGGCTGGAGGTCGGCGGCTGTGGCATGGTCCACCCCAACGTTCTCAGGAACTGCGGCATAGATCCGGAAAAGTACCAGGGCTTCGCCTTCGGCATGGGCATCGACCGTATGGCCATGCTCAAGTACGGCATCCCCGACCTGCGCGATGTGTTTGCAGCCGACCTGCGCTGGCTCAAGCACTACGGCTTTTCCGTTCTCGACATCCCCGGTCTCGCCGCCGGCCTCTCGTCGTGAACGCTGCTTGCATTCGCTTTACCCAGCCCAAGCACAGGACTAAGACCATGCGATCTCCAGCGCACATCCTCCCGGCCATCGCCGCAGCTGCACTCGTGCTGTTGATCGCTGCCGCACCGGCACGCAATGCCGCGGCCCAGGCCGAAGCAAATGACCCGCGCCATGCCATCGCGCTCGATGCAACAGAGCGCGCCTTCGTTCTGGCCGAGATGCGCACCTTCCTTAAGAGCGTCGAGGGCATCGTCTCTGCGCTCGCCAGCGACCGCGTCGCCGAGGCACAAGCGCCCGCGAAAAAGAGCGGCATGGGCGTCATGCATTCCGTCCCGCCGACCCTGCGCAAGAAGCTGCCGATGGAATTCATGAAGATGGGCCGCGCCACGCACGAAGGCTTCGACGCTCTTGCTGCAGAGGCCGCCACATTGGCCGATAAGGCCACCGTCCTTAAACAGCTCGAAACGATCCTCAACAACTGCACGACCTGCCACGCGTCCTACCGCCTTTCTGGCGGCTAGGCCGGAACTACGACACAACCAAGTTCCAAACCATGGTCCGCCATGCTGCTTCTCGCCAACATGACGATACCGGTGATCTTCGCGGTGCTGCTATCGCTCGCCATGACGGTCGCGGCCGTCTGGACGTGGTTTTATCACGACTCCAAGCACCGCGATCTGGACAGCTGGATCGAATATGGCTTCTCGCGAGACACGCTGCGCCACGTCCTCATCTACTACCGCTCGATGGGCATCTCGATGCTCGTCTTCTACATCCTGTTCGTCATCAGCTGCCTGCTCCTGCAGTCCGAGGGCACCCAGATTTTCGCCAACGCGCGCGGCGAGCCGATCACGGCCGGACCGATCGCGACGGCGTTCTTCTCGCTCGATCTCGTCCTGCGCGGCGGCTTTTTCGACATCATGGAGCACTTCGAACTGTCGGTAAGCGCGGTCTACATGAACCGCGGACTGCGCTGGTTCGTGATCTACGCTTTCATCTTCCGCATCTATTACGGCCTGGTCCTCATCCGCATCGCCATCTCGTTCGTCTGGATCTGGGCCAAGCTGCATGCCACCCGCAAGCAGCACCAGGCCGACCACACACCGAGGTGATGCACCCGCGCACGCTGCCGCGCGCTGTTCGTACATCGCTCGACTTCAAACCGCCCGCATCAACGCCGGGCACCGCTTGAGGGAATACGCCGGATGAAATTCACGCTCTCCTGGCTCAAGGATCACCTGGATACCGATGCCTCGCTCGAGGACATCGAAAAGACTCTCTCATCCATCGGCCTCGAGGTCGAAGGCATCGAAGACCCCGCAATGCGTCTGGGCGCCTTCACCATCGCCCGCGTCGTCGAGGCCAAGCAGCATCCCAACGCCGACCGCCTGCGCGTCCTGCAAGTCGAGATCGAAAAGGGCAAGCCCCTGATGGAGGTCGTCTGCGGCGCCCCCAATGCCCGCGCCGGCATGCTCGGCGTTTTCGCCCCGCTCGGCACCTACATCCCCGGCTCCGACATCACACTGGAAAAGAAGCCCGTCCGCGGAGTGGTCTCCAACGGCATGATGTGCTCGGCCGCCGAACTTGAGCTGTCTGACGAAAGCGACGGCATCATAGAGGTCGACGCCTCTCTCTCCGACAAGGTCGGCACCCGTTACGTCGACGCCATCGGCATGGATGACCCCGTCATCGATGTCTCGCTGACGCCCAACCGTCCCGACTGCACGGGTGTGCGCGGCATCGCCCGCGACCTCGCCGCCGCCGGTCTGGGCAAGCTGAAACCGCCGCGCAAGCTGGGCAACGTCGAAGGCAAGGACCCTTGCCCCGTCGACATCAAACTCGAGTTCACGAACGATACCGCCGACGCCTGTCCCGTCTTCGCCGGACGCTATGTCAAAGGCGTCAGGAACGGCCCCTCTCCGGCCTGGATGCAGCAGCGTCTCAAGGCCGTCGGCCTGCGCCCCATCAACGCGCTGGTCGATGTCACCAACTATATCTCCTATGACCTCGGCCGCCCGCTCCACGTCTACGACGCCGACAAGCTTACCGGCACCGTGCGCGCACGCCTCGGCAAGGCGGGCGAGAGTTTCCTCGGCCTGGACGGCAAGACCTATGAGGTCGATGACACCATGTGTGTCATCGCCGACGACGCCGGACCGCTGGGCTTCGGCGGCGTCATGGGCGGCGAAGACAGCGGCTCCACCGACAAGACCACCAACGTGCTCATCGAAAGTGCCTGGTTCGATCCCGTCCGTACCGCCATGACGGGTCGCAAGACAGGCCTTATCACCGATGCACGCTATCGCTTCGAGCGCGGCGTCGATCCGCAATCGGTCATGCCCGGTCTCGATCTCGCCACCGACCTCATCATGGAGATTTGCGGCGGCACACCCTCCAAGGCCAAGGTGGCGGGCAAGCCACCCGACCCGCAGCACAAGATCTCGTTCGACCCTGCGCGCGTCGCCGCACTCTCCGGCCTCGACGTCGCCGAAGCCGACATCAGGCGCATTCTCGAAGCCCTCGGCTTCACGCTCCAGGCAAAAGGCAAGACCGCCCCCCTCGAAGTCACGGTTCCAAGCTGGCGGCCCGATGTCGAAGGCGCCGCCGACCTCGTCGAGGAAGTGGTCCGCATCACCGGCATCGACAAGGTGCCCTCAACGCCACTGCCGCGCGCACCCGGTGTCGCGCGCCCCGTTCTCACGGCTCTGCAACGCCGCGTACGCCGCGCCCGCCGCACGCTCGCCGCACGCGGCCTCGTCGAGGCGGTGACCTATTCGTTCATCACCAGGCAGGAAGCCTCGATGTTCGGCGGCGGCGATGAAGCGCTCGACCTGTCAAACCCGATTTCGGTCGACATGTCGTCGATGCGCCCGTCGCTTCTGCCCGGACTGCTGGCCGCCGCCCGCCGCAACGCAAATCGCGGCCATGCCGACGTTGCAATCTTCGAGATCGGCCAGGCCTACCGTGGCCGCAATCCCGAGGATCAGTACATCTCTGCAGCCGGCGTGCGTACTGGCACCGCGCATGCTGCCGGCGCCGGACGGCACTGGTCGGGCCATGCCGAGCCCGTCGATCTGTTCGATGCCAAGGCTGACGCCGTCTCGGTCCTGCATGCTCTCGGCATCGACGCCGCGAAAGCGCAGGTCACGCGCGATGCACCCGCATACTTCCATCCCGGCCGCTCCGGCACCTTGCGCCTGGGGCCAAAGATGGTTCTGGCCTATTTCGGCGAGCTGCATCCGCGCACCGCTGCGACGCTCGATCTGGATGGACCTGTTGTCGCCAGCGAAGTCTTCCTCGACAACCTGCCGCCGGAGAAGCGCAAGTCCCACGCGCGTGCCGCGCTGGACGAAAGCGACCTCATGCCGCTGACACGCGATTTCGCCTTCCTGCTGGATCGCGACGTCGCCGCCGCCGACGTCGTGCGCGCTGCACAAGGCGCCGACAAGGCACTGATCCGCAACGTCGCCGTGTTCGATCTGTTCGAGGGCGGAAAGCTTGCTCAGGAGGGCAAGAAATCGATGGCCATCGCCGTCACGCTGCAACCCGCCACGCAGACATTGACGGACAAGGACATCGAAGCCGTCTCCGAAAAGATCATCGCCGCCGTCAACAAGGCGACCGGCGGCGAAATTCGCGGTTGAGGCATCACCTCGGGCGACCGGACCGAACCGGACGGCAAGCAGGCCCTTGCCGCCCCATCCACATCTGCGTCCCGGTTCCGGCCAAAAGTGCTATGTCTTTTGGAGCCGCACTCTGGTGACCTTGCCCGGAAGCCGCGCAAGCCAGCCCAAGAACAAGAAGGACCGCCATGTCACAAGCTCTCAAGCGCCCCGATCCGGCCCTTCCTCCCATCTCCGATCCGAACCTGCACCAGATCGTGGTCGTCGGCGGCGGAGCGGGAGGGCTCGAGCTCGTCACCCAGCTCGGCAAGAAGCTCGGACGCAAGGGCAAGGCCGGTGTGACCCTCGTCGACAAGGCGCGCACGCACATCTGGAAGCCGCTGCTGCACGAGATCGCGGCCGGCTCCATGGATGTCGGCCGCCACGAACTCGACTATCTCGCCCAGGCGCACTGGCACGGCTTCCGCTATCGTTATGGCGAACTGACCGGACTCGACCGCGCCAACAAGCTCATTCACCTCGCCGCCACCTTCGACGAAGAGGGCAGGCCGATCACGCCCGAGCGATCTCTCAAATACGATACGCTCGTCATGGCCATTGGTTCGATATCGAACGACTTCGGCACGCCCGGCGTCAAAGATCACGCGATCATGCTCGACACGCCTGATCAGGCCGAGCGCTTCAACCGCCGGCTCATCAATGCCTGCATCCGCGCCCACGCACAAGACGAGCCGATCCGCCCCGGCCAGCTACACGTCACCATCATCGGCGCCGGCGCCACCGGCACGGAGCTGTCCGCCGAGCTGCACCGCACCGTGCGCGGCGTCATCGCTTACGGCCTCGACCGCATCGACACCGAAAAAGACATCAAGATCACGCTCATCGAGGCCGCCCCGCGCATCGTTCCAGCACTTCCCGAACGCCTGTCACAGTCCACCGCCAAGATCCTCAGCGACCTGGGCGTCGACATCCGCACCAATGCCCGCGTCACCGAAGTGACGACCGAGGGCGTCAAGCTCGCATCGGGAGACTTCATTCCTTCCGAGCTCGTCGTCTGGGCCGCTGGCGTCAAGGGTCCGTCCGTCCTGGGCAATCTGGACGGTCTGGAGGTCAGCCGTTCAAATCAGCTCATCGTCCGCCCGACGCTGCAGACAACCAAGGATGACGCCATC
>CAZDNY010000023.1:0-14671 GCA_964506885.1 uncultured Hyphomicrobiaceae bacterium
CTCAATCGCGTCTCGCGTGTCGATGCCCTCAAGATCGCCACAGATGGCCAATTGTGCGAGATCGCGCCCGCCCGATGCAACGATTGCGACCAGCGCTGCGTTCGTGAGCGCCGCAGCCAGCCGGGCCAGACGGTCGAGCAACGGTCTGACCGCCTCCCCCGTCGTGAGTTCCTGGGCGGCAGCGCCGGTCGCCTCGATGCCTGAATGAGCGCTGCTTGGCTGGGTCATCTGTGCTCGGTCGGTCGATCTCAGGTCTGGGACTTGCCTGCGCGCATGCGGAACTTTCCTCAGGCCGCGGCGTTAAAGGGCAGGTCGTACGCGGTATGCCGCGGCTGCAGACCATGGCAGGGTTAACGTGGGGAGTGAATTTGGCACATCGCGCACACCGAAAACCAGCGGATGATGAAAAAGTTCCCGACGTCGAGCCGGGGCTCAGCCATGACGAAGCACTCCAAGTTCAGGAATCGCGACGCCTGCGTGCCGCCGTCGTCTACGAGATCATCCGGACCGAGGGTGAGGGTGAACTCAAGCGCGGGTTTCCGGCGTTATGGTGGTCGGGGCTGGCGGCAGGC
This sequence comes from uncultured Hyphomicrobiaceae bacterium, assembly GCA_964506885.1. Classification (GTDB taxonomy): domain Bacteria; phylum Pseudomonadota; class Alphaproteobacteria; order Rhizobiales; family Hyphomicrobiaceae; genus JAEUMD01. Next base: position 573 of record CAZDNY010000023.1, read on the forward strand.
ATCTCGATCGGTTTTTCCTTCCTCTCGGAAGCAGCGATCGCGGCCCAGCTGCCTCCATCGACATGGAAAGCGGTTGTTGCCGACCTCGGATACGCGGTGGGGTTCCTCATTGTCATCCTCGGCCGCCAGCAACTGTTCACAGAGAACACGCTGACGGCGGTACTGCCCGTGGTGACGCACCGTCGTGCGATCTGGCTGTTCAAGATGCTGCGGCTCTGGCTGATCGTGCTGACGGCCAACCTGGTGGGCTGTTTCCTGTTTGCGCTGGCGTTTTCGAAGCTGGGGATGGTTTCTACCGATATCGAGCGAGAGATGGCGGCAATCGTCGCGCACATGATGGAGAACACGCGGGCGGAGATGTTCGTCAAGGGCATTGGCGCAGGTTGGATCATCGCGGCGCTGGTGTGGATGCTACCCTCCTCAGAAGGCGCAGAGTTTTCGGTCATCCTGCTGATGACCTACATTATTGCCCTGTGCGGGTTCACACATATCATTGCCGGTTCGGCAGAGGCCCTTTACGGGTGGCTTGAAGGCATGCACACGCTCGAGGCCGCGGCGCTCGATTTCTTCCTGCCGACACTCGCTGGAAACGTGTTCGGCGGGACGGCGCTGTTCGCCTTGCTGAGCTACGCGCAGGTGCGCGAAGAAATCAATGACGAGTAGCGGTCATGGCACGGTCGCATATTCCGGACCTGCACAAGTTTCAGACGTCGGCCTCGTCTTCTTCTGCATCTTTGTCCCGCCAGGGGATCGTGATGTTGTAGGTCACGCCTTCGGGCGCAAAGTCGGCATGTGCCTTGCCGCGCAGGCTGCGTTCGACCGAGAACTTGATGACATTGGAACCGAAGCCCTGGTGATTGGGCGCGCGAACCGGCGGACCTTCGCGCTCACGCCAAACGATGGAGAGGTTGCGTTCGTCATCGCTTCCGGTGTCCTCCAGCCGCCATGCCAAACCCACACGCCCCTTGGCGACAGACCATGCGCCGTATTTCGTGGCATTGGTTGCCAGTTCGTTGAACAACATGGAAAGCATGATTGCGGTGTTGGGCGCCAGTTCGATTGGCGGCCCATCGAGGGCGAGCGAGTTTTCGTTGTCGCCCTGGTAGGGTTTCAACACCTCCTTGGCGAGAGCGCTCAGCTCCGTCGAATAGCTGCGCCCGGAGGTCAAAAGGTCATGTACGCGGCTCAGCCCGAGCAGGCGGGCTCGGAACTTGGCATCGAAGTCGGACAGATCGGTGCTGTGTCGCACCGTCTGCGAAGCGATGGCGGTGACGATCGTGAGGGTGTTTTTGACGCGGTGGGCCAGTTCGCGCAACGCCACGCGGGTCTGCTGTTCGGCGCGCTTTCGCGTTTCCATCTCGGAGGAAAGCTTGTCAGCGACGAAATGAGCCGCTTCCTTGCCGATGTTGACGATGCCGAATAAAGCCGCGGCCAGGGTCCCCAGCATGAGACCGATCAAGGCCGTAATCAGCGGGTGGTTCGTGGCGGTCTGGCGCTCGAGTTCAGGTAGCGAGGAAAGCCTGATTCCCCACGTCGATCCGTGCGCCATGAGGAGTCGCAGTTGCTGATAGGTTGGTCGCGCTGGCCGGACGGTATGGTCGGGGCTTGCAGCGCTGTCGAACAGCAAGGCCTCGAGATCCGGATTGGGACCATCGAAGATTTCGACGCGAACGACATTGGGGCTGTAGCTGTCCGTGCGGGAGAGAACGCGAGAGAGAAGATCGCGCATACGGAAGGGGCTGTAGACGAAGCCCCGGAGGTCACCGCGCACGTCCGCGGCACGTTGCGAATCCTCCTCTTTTCGGAACACTGGTATGTAGAGAAGGACACCGCGCTGCACGTCCTGGTTCGTTTCCTGCAGCAAGGTCACGCCACCCGAAAGCGCTGGATGACCGGTCTTCCAGGCCCGGCGCATCGCCTCCCGGCGCACCTGCTCGGAGTACATGTCGAAGCCCAGTGCCCGGCGATTGCGCCAATCCATGGGTTCCAGATAGAGGATCGTGGTGTAGAGTTCACGCTCGCCGTCCGGATGCACCTTGAAATCCCGCAGGCCCTCCATCCGTACGGCACTCTCCAATTCGGCAATCTCGCTCTTTTCGACGGCTGCCGCAAAGCCCACGCCTTGGATGCCCGGATATTGCTCGGACAGTTTCAAGCCATTGACGTAGGCTGCCCACTGCCTGCGCGAGACGGTGCCGAAGGCGTCGAACAAGGAGACACCACCGCGCAGCACCTGCTCATAGGCCTCCATGTTGTCGGAAATCGCGGTGACGATCTTGTCGGAGATGCCGTCGAATTGCAGGCGAGCAGCCTCCTGCTCGGCAACGTGCGCCTCCCAGGCCGTCAGACCCGTCACCGCACACGCGGCAGCTAAGATTGCAGCGGTGCGCCGCATGACGCGGCTGCGTATCTCGGCCGGAAGCTGACCGAATTGCGCAAGATAAGTTTTCAAGCTCGGGTACCGGAGGGTGCGAATTGCATTCCCTACAAGAATGCTCATTCTCGTTGGCCGAAAGCAAGTGCGGGGTGGTTAACCTCCCGCACGTCCAATTGTTGTCTGGATGGCAGACTGGAACAGAGCGCGCCCTCCAGTGTCAGTTCGCTCGTCCCCTTTGCCGGAGCCCAAGGAGGGTAGACGGCGCCGTTTTCGGCCTTCCGATCTCTGGTAGTTTTATAAGGCGTGCCGCCGGGCGGTTCATTAAACTATGACATGCGCCGCGCGCCCGCCCCGACCGTGGTTTCGAAATTGATGGCCAGCCAATATGCCCAGGACGCACACAGCGCCACCCAAGCCGACCAAATGCACCGCATGTCAGCTTAAAACACTGAAGTGTTTCCGTAGCTTGGATGAAGACGAGGTGAAATTCCTCAGTGCCTTCAAGAGCGGCGAATTCGTGGCCGAGCCTGGAGCCTCGATCCTGCAGGAAGGCACCAGAAGTCCGCACCTCTACACGATCCTTTCCGGCTGGGCGTTCCGCTACAAGCTGCTTGCCGACGGACGCCGGCAAATCCTCAACTTCGCCATGCCCGGCGATCTGCTCGGCCTGCAATCCTCGGTTTTTTCCGAGATGAAGCACTCGGTGGAGGCGCTGTCCCATCTGGTCTTGTGCGTGTTTCCTCGCGAGCGTCTATGGGAGCTCTACGCTCACTATCCCGCGCTTGCCTTCGACGTCACCTGGCTGGTCGCGCGCTCGGAGCGTCTGCTCGACGAGAGCCTGCTGTCGGTGGGGCGCCGCTCGGCGCGCGAACGCATCGCTCATCTTCTTTTGCTGCTGTTTCACCGAGCCAGCGCGCTGGACATGACACAGGGCCGGAGACTGACGCTTCCCTTCACGCAGCAGCATCTGGCGGATGCGCTCGGGCTGTCTCTCGTCCACACCAACAAGACCCTGAAGACACTGTCCGAGCATGGCTGCATCCGCTGGAAAGACGGTCGCCTCGAAATCCTGGACGAAAAAGGACTGGCGGCGCTCGCAGACTACGAAAGTGACACGGTGCAGCCTCGCCCGATCCTGTGAGGCGAAGTTCGGCTTTCTGTAATCCGGGCACTACGGTGCGTGGCGATGCCATCGGCAGGGCAGCGGAACCGATGGGGCGGCCATGAGTTGGTGCGGCATCGCTCACAGCGGAGCGCGTTATCGCGCCTGCTTCCCGCAACCCTTGGCGCGCCCCGGCGTTATGACACGCCAACAGGCGCCATTTGCCCTGGAACGTGGCTCAGAACATGACGTCTACAGCCGTTGTCATCGTCAACCCCCATGCCTCTCGGGCCGGAACGCAACTCGCAGACGCGCTGGAGCTGCTGTCGCGCTCGCTCGCGGTCGAGATTGTCGGCACGCCGGATCCAGGCGCCGACACGGCCGGTCTAGAGCACCGCCTGAGGGCTGCCGAACGGGTCATTGTCATCGGCGGGGATGGGACTTTGCACCATATTCTCCCCCTGCTCATTCGTTTCGGAAAACCGATCGGCGTCATACCGCTTGGTACAGCCAACGATTTTGCGCGCTCGGTGCGCACGCCCACCGACCTCCACGCAGCCTGTTCGGTGGCTGCCGGAAACACCGTCAAGCATGTCGACGTCGGGCTGATCAACGGGCAACCCTTCCTGAATGTCGCGAGCTTCGGTGTCGCGGAGGCGATCACGCGCCTTCAGACCCGGGAGCGCAAGCGTGCGCTGCGTGTTCTCAGCTATGCTGTGTCGCTGTTCCAGGCTGTCCGCTCCTGCAAGCCCTTTCGGGCCGAGATCGAGGTATCGGGTCGACCTCTCTTCAAAGGCGTGGTCCTGCAGGCCAGTATTGCCAATGGCCGTTACCACGGTGGCGGGCTTGCCACGGGGCCCAACGCGCGGATCGACGATGGCCTCTTGCACATCTACACGGTTGCCGCACGACGGTGGTGGCAGCTGTGGCCTGTCGTGCCGGCCTTGCTGTTCGGAACCCACAAATGGGCGCGATGCCTGCATACCTTCGATGCGGAGAGCTGCACGGTGCGCACGCGCGCTGCGCGGCGCGCAACCGTCGACGGGGAACTGGTCGCTACCAAGGCGGTTTCGTTCACGTTCGGTCTGCGCAAGAACGCAATGACGGTTCTCGTCCCCGATGAAGCTGCGGACTGCACAGTGCGCCCCGGCAACAACACCGTCGAAAGGCTGGGTGGAGGTGATCTGCGCGGGCCACCGGCACCGGCCACGCCGCCAGGGATCGTTCGGCCGGGACAACCGCCGGGTCCCGGAAACAGGCTGCGGCGGAGCGCAGCGCACATGACGTCCGCTCTTGAGGGGAACGAAGGAACGGTTCAGGCTGGCATGGTGCGACGTCGCTGGTGCGCTTGGTTGCCGCCAAGCCACCCCTTTGGGGCCATGCACTGCGGGTGGCCCCGTGGAGGATTTCTCACCACATCAATGAATTAGACGCTAGTCCCGGCAATTTCGGCCGACATCGAACGGTTGGCTGCGTTGCGATGGAACCATAAGCAGCGGCCGGCGTTACAGATCGGCGAGGGGTTGCTCTTGCGGGACCATCCGAGAAGGTGAGGAGGTCGGCCCCGGCATTGGGACGATCGTCTTTTGAGAGGGTATCAGGATGGCAGACAAGTCGAGGAAGAGCCCCTCGCAGCGAGTCCCGGAAGCACGCCAGCCAATTGGTGGAGACACGTCGGCAACAGGACAGACACGGAAGATGGCAACAGACTACAGCGACCGGGATCGTGAAGACAACGTCAGGCGGGAGAGCGGGCCTGCACTTTCGCGCTCATTGCAGGGTCACCTGGGAAGGCAGCTTCGGGCAGTCTACACCGAACTGATCCATGAGCCGATGCCCGACAAATTCGCGAAACTACTCGAAGAACTCGCAACTTCGAAGCCGCAAAAGGCGGAAAAGCCGGAGCAGGAGTGAGTGCCCTTGCAGAATTCGTCCTCAAGCGACATCCAGGCCGGTCTGATCGGTGCTGTACCCAACATGCGCGCATTCGCGATTTCGCTGTGCGGTGATGTCGATCGCGCGGACGACCTCGTGCAGGAAACGCTCGTCAAGGCCTGGAAGAACATCGACTCGTTCGAAGCGGGCACCAACCTCAAGGCGTGGTTGTTCACGATCTTGCGCAACACCTACTTTTCCGAGATCCGCAAGCGGCGTCGCGAGGTGAGCGTGGATGATGGTGCGATCGAACAGCGCCTTTCCGTGCATCCCCAACAACAGGGGGCTGCCGATCTGACCGACTTCAAGAAGGCGCTGTTGCAGCTCAGCGACGACCAGCGCGAGGCCTTGATCCTGGTCGGTGCGGAAGGGTTTTCCTACGAAGAGGCAGCGGAAATCTCCGGTTGCGCAATCGGCACGGTCAAGAGCCGCGTCAATCGTGCCCGCGTCCGTTTGAGCGAGATACTCGGCGTGGAAGACGGCAGCGAATTCGGGCCCGATGCCAAACATGCCGCCGCGCTGGTTTCGGGCACGCGCGTTTGATCCTCGGTCTTCTTTCCCAATCTGATTGACCTGCGCGGCGCCGGTTTGCGTTTGCGTTTGCGTGTATGAGCACGACGGCCGCCTCGCCGATGAGGCTCGATAACACTTGATCCGCCAAAGGGGGTCGACGTGGAACCGTTGGCGTCGTCAGCGCGTTCTAAGCAGCATGAAACGGAGCAGCAGTTTCGCGCGCTCCACCGGGGTGAATCCAACATATCTGCGTGACAGAACGCATTCCTCGAAACACACAACGGAGAATTCAATGACCCGCCATGCGAACCGTGCATACACCGATCCGGACGGCCAAACCCACATCACCGACCGCTCGGCGCGCCAAGGGCGCGGCCCTAGAAGCATGGTTGCCGTCTTGGTCATTTCGCTGGCCCTGGCGATCCTGGTCGGCGTCGGACTGGGCATGATCTATTAGCGTCGAGTTACATCGAGCCGGCCGTTCACAATCGCGGCACGGGAAACATTCGCATCGCTCGTGAATGGCCCGCCTGCACAGTGACCTGCACAGTAAACAGCTGGCGACCTGCTCATCGCCCCCCAAGCAAGACCAGGGCTGAACGAAACGCTCGGCCTCACAGGCTCGCAAATTTTATGTCATTCGAAGGTTTCAACCAACCAACTGGAGTAGAACATGGCTACAAGTGTCGTGACCAAGATCAAGAAAGAACGCATGTCGACGGGCATCGACGAGAAGGCGATCAAGGGAATTTCCGATGGTCTCGTGGAAATTCTCGGGTCCACGTACACTCTCCTGGTGAAAACCCACGTTTATCACTGGAACGTCGTCGGCCCCTTGTTCCTGCCGTTGCACGAACTGACCGAGGCGCACTACAAGGACCTGTTCTCCGCCGTCGACGAACTCGCCGAGCGGATTCGGGCCTTGGGGCTTCCCGCCCCCCTCAGCTTCGAAGATTTCGATAATCGCTCCATGATCAAGGAGGAGACGAAGGACCGCTCGGCGGAGGGCATGGTCGGTCAGCTCGTCAAGGATCACGAGACACTTTCGCGTCGATTGCGTGAGGTTGCCCAAGACGCCGACGAAGCCGGAGATCTGGTCACGGCAGACCTGCTGACCCAGCGCCTGACGTTCCATGAAAAAGCGATCTGGATGTTGCGGGCAACGATCGACGCCTGAGCGGAAGCGCGAGATCAAACCCGCTCGATCAGAAGAGCCCGCGCAAGCGGGCTCTTTTTGTGTTCCATTTACGCATTGATATATAAAGGACTTTCTCCCATCCCCCCGATCCTGTGCGCGGGCCCGCGAAGATTATTTTTTTCGTCCGCTGGAACTCAAACCGTACCGGCGCCGTTTAGGAACGATTACAATTGCGGCCAAGTCTCAGCGAGCAAGTCTCTGCGAGCTTGGTCGCTGACAATCGATCAGGGGAGAATGAGATGATTGCAGAGGCCGTTGCGTCCGAACTTCCATACTTGAGGCGATTCAGCCGCGCCCTCAGCGGCAGCCAGGAAAGCGGGGATGCCTATGTGGTATCGACATTAGAGGCCCTGATCGCCGACGCGTCGCTGTTCGATGCCGAACTTCCCGCACGCGTCGCACTCTACAAGGTTTTCCTCAAGGTCTGGAATTCGATGCCGATCAACCAGGAGGTCGACGCGGCTGCCGCCGAGGATGCGGCCACCGGCATCGATCGCCGCATCGAGATGATCACACCGCAACCGCGCCAGGCGTTCTTGCTGATCGCGGTGGAGGGGTTCAAGCCGGCGGAAGCTGCGCAGATCCTCGATATCGGCGAACCGAACGTGATGGACCTGATCGACGAAGCCGGAGCTGAGATCGCCGCTCAGATTGCTACCGAAATCCTGATCATCGAGGACGAGCCTTTAATCGCACTGGACCTGGAGCAGCTGGTCACCGACGTCGGGCATCATGTCAGTGAAGTGGCGCGAACTCACCGCGAGGCGGTGGCGGCTGTCAAGCGACGCACGCCTGGCATGGTGCTGGCCGATATTCAACTTGCAGACGGCAGCTCGGGACTGGAGGCCGTCAACGAGATTCTGGACGAGATCGATGTGCCCGTCATCTTCATCACGGCCTATCCAGAGCGACTGCTGACGGGTGAGCGTCCTGAACCGACGTTTCTCATCACCAAGCCGTTCCAGCCGGAGATGGTCAAGGCGATGATCTCTCAGGCTCTGTTCTTCAACCAGTCGGCCGGAAAAGGCCGGCGCAGCGCCGCTTGAAGAATGGTAACGTTCCGATGAGGAAAGCCCCGCACGCGAGGCGTGCGGGGCTTTTTGCTCAGATCAACGAATGACGCGCGGTCAAAGTTTGCGCGACCATTGTTCGACCTGCTCCTTGGCCTGTTCCTTGCCGATCCCGTAATGCTCCTGGATCTTGCCTTCGAGCTGGTCGCGGTTGCCCGAGATCGTATCCAGTTCGTCGTCGGTCAACTTGCCCCACTGCTCCTTGATCTTTCCCTTGAACTGCTTCCAATTGCCTTCAACCTGATCCCAATTCATAGGTAACTCCTTCATGTTGGTCGCGACGTTTGGCGTGCCGCTGTTGTGGTCATCAAATGTCGTGTCAGGTGATGGCCGCATTGCTCGCGGAAACGCGATGCAATCAGCCTCTCACCCGGGCAACGTCAAGCTCAAGAGATCGGCGGGCGGCGGCCGGTCACGAGGCTGTAGATCAGCGACACGACGAACAGAATGATGGCGATGTAGAAGATTGTCGTTGCAAACCCTGCCGACGTCGAAGCAATGCCGCCGAAGCCCAGCGCGCCGGCAACCAGAGCAACGAGCAGGAAGAAGATTGCCCATCCGAACATTGTTTGTTCCTTTCCTTCGTGGAATGCGTCAGTCGTTTCGTCCGACTGTCGAGAAGGAAACGCGCGCGTTGGGCCCCGGTTCCGGCGCGGGCGGAGTCTGTTTGGTGCGAATTTTTGCCGAAACGTGGAACTTCATGCGCCAGGCATGCGTTGGCGCGCGCCCTCGGTGGGAGGGGCGCCTTGCCTCAAGCCTGCGGGACGGTTCACTTATCGGGCGTGGTGAACGAGGACGGATGCAACGGCTGGGCGCTGCCTCATGCGTTGCATGTGGTCCTCAACCCGCGGATGACGCTCAGCAGGCACGCCGTCACCCTTGCGCCAAAGCGCCGCCATGAAGAGATAGGGATCGCATATCGTATACTGTTCGCCCATCACCCATGGACCCTTCAGGAGGTCACGTTCGATGATATCGAAAGCCTCGCCGACCGTCTGGGGCAGCTTGTTCAGCATATCATCGAGCGATGCCTGCTGATCCGCCCAACGGTAGCCGCGGCGTCCGTGCGCGTGGGCGACGTGGACGGTGGCGCAGATGTAGGCGTTGAAAGCCTGCACCTGGGCCACCTCGAACGGGTCGGACGGGATCAGATGGGCCTGCGGGAAGATTTGCGCGATGTAGCCGAGGATCGCCGGTGTCTCGGTCAGGACGCCACGCTCGGTAACGAGCGCGGGAACGCGCCCCTTGGGATTGATGGCAAGATACTCCGGTTTCTTCTGTTCGCCGGCAACGAGGTCGACCTTGATCGCATCATATTCCGCGCCGACTTCTTCCAGGGCAATGTGGGCGGCCAGGGCGGCGGAGCCGGGCGCGTAGAATAGTTTCATCATGGCGTTGGACCTTGGGTTCGCATTCGGGTCATTCGGTTTGGGAAAGCGGAGGCGCGATGCGGCGCGCGGCAAACGGCGAACCACTCAAATGCGTGACGGTCACGGGTGGAGACGCGTTTGGCGTTTGTGCCACACTGTCAAACTCGGCAAGGATCACGTGCTTCATCGGTCCTGTCGCAGCCAGGAGTTTCGAGATGCGCCGGAATGCCGGTTGTTGGTGTATTGCAGGCTTAAGCACCTGCACGCACCAGGCGCCGAGCGCTTCGTCTCCGCCGGGCGCATCGCAGCAGTCCAGATGTATGACCGGATGAGCGCGCGCCTGCTCGTTTTCATCGCCTTGTTGATCGCCTTGTGCGGACCATTCCACGGCGGCGATGAAGCTGCGCTGGCCGATCCGTTTTCCCATCATTTCGCGCGTCAACGGTGTCTGGCGCGGCTTGATCTGGGCGGGGCTCGGGTCGAGGAAGACCTGGGTGTCGGCGCCGCCGAACAGGGCGATGTAGCCGTGCCCCCGGTCACCTTCATGCGTCGTGCCGAGTGATGTGATGTGATTGCCTTTGGCATCGACGACCTCGTAGTGGGCCGCCCAGACATAACCGGGACGGGCGAGTTTTTCGCCCATATGGACGTCGTGGAACCAGGCGAGATAGTCGTCCCTGCCCTGTTCAGGCAGATCATAGATGATGCCCCAAATGGCGTGTGACACGTCCTGCACCTCCCCTGCCCTTCCCATGCCTCTTCCAAGTGCCGCAGACGGGCTCAAATCAATTCGTCGCTGCGGTCATCGGTTTCGCCGAAGCGCTTGAGAACAGCGGGGCGCGTGCCCTCGTAGACCTTGTCGAGATTGGCGGAAATCTTGGCGTTCTCGCGCTCGAAAAGAGAGTTGCCAGCCAAGTCGCTCTCGACGATGAAGGGGCCGAAGTTTTCCACTTCGATCAGCCACATCGCCTGGGCCAAACCCAGCTCCTCGCGCCAGAACACGTTCTTCACGCGCTTGACGCCGCGGCCCAGCAACGCGCCGGTGCCGTAGCCCACCGTGGTAAGATAGATCGCACCATGCGGGACGAAGTGTGTGCGGTAGTCTTGGGCACTCATGCCGCCCTTGCCGAGGATGAGCTTGGCGCCGGAAATCTCCAGCCACTTGCCGATCCATTTGGAAAAGCGGAACGAGGCCGTAGCGGTGACGGCACCCATGTTGTAGCTGCCGTCGTCCTCGATTGTCGCGGCGGGCGAACAATGGAAGTTGGCACCGCTTTCGCGCGGCAGATCGAGGGGTAACGGTATGTCCTCCTCGCACGCGCGACGATAGACGCCTTCACGGGCGGTGTAGACAGTGCCGTCCAGGTAGACGACATCACCCAATTGAAGCTGGGCCAGATCCTCGCGGCTCGGCTCTGTCTTCAGGCGGACTTTCTTGAAGCCTCCGGCATCGGCCATTCGACGCTCTCCCGTCGCTGGTAGGGTGTGAACCACTCAGGGTCTGTGCGAAATTCGACGCGACCATCGCCATGGATGCGCGCAACAGCGCGGCGCGAGGACAAGCAGAAAGCATGCACGCTCATCTGCATGCCGCCGGTGTGGCAGTAGCCGACCTCGATGTGGCAATCGATGACCATGGACTTGCCGACGAAACCCATCGCGCCCATGCCGATCGAGTTGCCCAGCTCCTTGAACTCCATTTCCAGCGCGGCGATCTTCGGATCGGGGTTGCGATCGCCGACCGTGCGCAGGCAGGCCGCGCGCTTGCCCAGCACCATGCAGGTATCTTTCGACCCGCCAAGGCCGATGCCGATGATGGCGGGCTGACAGGAAAGGCCGCGCTTGCCGAATGCGACTAGGCTGTCGAGATAAAAGCGCTTGATGCCTTCGATCCCGTCAGAGGGGAACAGCATACGGTAGTCGGTACCGAACAGGCCGCCTTTGTGTACGGTGATGAGGTCGATCCACTCGCCTTCGGGTTCAAAAGCGAATTCGATTTCGGGAGCATTGATGCCGACATTGTTGTCGTGGTCGGTGCGCCAGAGGGGATGAACGCGGTTGGGCCGCAGCGGAATATCATGTGTCGCGCGCGCAGTGGCGCGACGTAGGGCGGTTTCGAGTGCCACCGGTCCGCCCTCGATAGTGGCCTCGTTGCCCATCTTGACGTACCAGCGCGGGCAGCCGGTATCACCGCACATGGCGCGGCGGTCTTCCTTTGCAGCTTCGTAGTTCGCGAGCATGGCCTGCAGGACGAAGGAGGAGAGATCGCCGTCCTCGACGGCGGCGGCCTGCTTGAGGCCCGCCAGATAGTCCTCGGGGATCTCGATGGCGGCCTTTTCCATCAAAGTCATTGCCGTTTTTTCAATGACGTCGGTCGCAATCATCGCGGTCTCCTCAGCGCGCCGTTCCGACAAGGGTTTCCGGCTCGTCCTTCAACAGCGTCTCGCCCGGCTTGACGATCGAAAAGACGACCGGCTCGCGCGTGACATCGAGCGTCCCGCCGTCGGCTCGGCGTGCGACGGTGAAGTAAGAGGTGTCGAGATCACCGCTGTCGGTGAAGTCCTCGCGGTAGTGGGCACCACGCGAATTCTCGCGCCACAGGGCCGAGGCGGCAATCACCTCCGACATCTCGATCAGGCTCTCCAGGTTGAGCCAGTCATGCCAGGTTATGTTGAACATCATATCGTCATCGGCAAGGCCGGTTTCCATAAGCTCGGCCTTGAATTCCTTGAGCCGCGCAAGGCCGCGCTGCAGCCCGTCGCTGGTACGCATGACGCCGACGTCATCCCACATCATGTCCATCAGGCGGTTGCGCAGGTCGTGCACGTTGCCGGCCTTGTGCGCAAACGGATGGCGGGCGCGGGCGATGGCGTCGGCAATGGCGCCTTCGTCGGGATCGCGCAGGCGGGCCAGTCCGTCGCCGCTCGCGCGCGATGCATCATCCGCCATGATATCACCGGCGACACCGCCATAGACAGTGGAATTGGCAACACCATTGCCGCCGAGGCGGTTTGAACCGTGGGCGCCGCCGGAATCCTCGCCGGCCACATAGAGGCCTGGCAGTTCGGTGCGCGTATCGGGATCGCAGATCAAGCCGCCCATGAGGTAATGCGCGGTGGGCACCACCTCGACCCGGCCGGCGGCGAGATCAAAGCCGCAATCCGCGCAGCGCTTGACCATGCCCTTGAAGCGTTCGCGCACGCTGTCGGGGCCCAGATGGCCCATGGAAATATAGACGCCGCCGTTGGGCGTGGTGTTCCCCTTGCGCATCTCGTCGTAGATGGCGCGCGAGACGATGTCGCGGGTGGCGCGTTCGCCGGCTTGATCGTAATCGAACATGAAGCGGCGGCCGTTGCCGTCGAGGAGATAACCGCCCGCGCCACGCAGGCCCTCTTCCAGGACGGTTCCGGTCATGCGCGTGCCAGCACCACCGAGCAAGCCTGTGGGGTGGAACTGAACCATCTCCATGTCGCGCAGCGGAAGGCCGATGCGCAGCGCCATGGCGAGGCCGTCCATCGACTTGTCGCCCGAGGGCGTATGATAACGGTACATGGTGGGGCCGCCGCCGGTTCCCAGAAGCACGGTCCTGGCGCGCACGAAGCGGAAGATGCCGCGGCGCATGTCGACAAACAGGACCCCTGAGAGTTCGTCACCGGAAGCCGACTTGATCAGCGCCAGCGCGCGGTGTTCCTCCATGCGCTCTACGGGGCGTGCCAGCACCTGTTCCATGAGCCTGGATATGATCTCGATGCCTGTCAGATCGCCCTTGTGCACGGTGCGGTCGAAGGTCTGGCCGGCGAAGGCTTTCTGGTGGAGCGAGCCGTCAGGCATGCGGTCGAAGAAGCAGCCGATCTCGTTTTCGAGTTCGCGCACGCGTTCGACAGCGGTCTCGCACAGCTTCCAGGCCATCTCCTGGTGCGGCAGCCATTTGCCGCCGATGATGGTGTCCATGAAATGGCGCTCCACCGAGTCGCCCCGGCCGAGCGCCACGTTGTAGCCCCCCTGGACCATGCGCGTGCAGCCGCACTTGCCGAGCAGACCCTTGACGGCGATCGTCACCTTGAGGTCGGGACGCGCCTTTTGCGCGTGAAGCGCCGCGAACAGACCGGCGCCGCCGGAACCGAGGATCAGAATGTCTGTGTCGTGGCGTTCCAGCATCGATTCAGACCGCATTGAGGAAGAAGCCCAAGGAGACCAGCACGGAAACGGAAGCGGCGGCAGCTGCAAACGTCTTCTGGCGCGCCGACCATGGCAGGAATTCCAGAGCCAGCAGACGAAGACCTCCGAACATGTGCAGCGACAGCAGGAAGACGAGCACCGCTTCGGCGATCTTCACGAGGGGTGTGTGCGACCACGACAGGAAGCCGTCGAGCTGTTCGGCGTTGTTGAGCGCGAGGCCGAGCACGTAGAAATGTGCGGGCAGGAACAGGGCCAATGCGACGCCTGAGATGCGATGCACGCGCGCGGCGAAGCGGAGCGGATCGTTCCTGTGGTTCATGTCCATCACCCGGTCCATCACAGCACCACCGCGATG
>CAZDNY010000024.1:0-14524 GCA_964506885.1 uncultured Hyphomicrobiaceae bacterium
ATCCTGTGCCGCGGGCGTTGTGGTCATCGACCCGGTTTCGCGGCGGTCATCTTGTGATAGGTTGGCGCCGGTTGCCAGCCGGACAGGGTGTTTTGTGCCTGGGCAATGCGACTTGCCCACAGCCAACGCGGGTACGGTTGCGAGCATAACGGTGTCATCAACAGCGATAAGAAAAAGGAGCGATGACCTTGAGGAGTGCAATGGGCAAGTTGGCGCGCGGAAAGACGGTTCGTGCGGTTTTCGGCGCGGCCGTATTCGCGGTGGCAGGTGTGACGGCGACGGCCACGGTTGTTTGGGCCGGTAAGGATCTCGGCCCGGCGGGGCCGTGCGATTCGCACACGAAGGGAACGCCCGCCTGGCGCGACTGCGTGGGGCCTGTCGCAAAGCTGTCGGACGATGACCTGTTCTATGCGGGCTACTGGATGGCGCGGGCCGGCCGCTATGACGCCGCCATCGCGTATTTGAGTGCGGCGAAGGCACCGGATGCGCGCACCCTGACATATCTTGGATTTGCAACGCGCAAGTCCGGCAATGTGACGGGAGCATTTCCCCATTACGAGAAGGCCTTGCGGCTCGACCCCGATTTCGTCGTTGCGCGCGCCTATCTGGGCGAAGCGTACCTGACGGTGGGCAACATAACGGCGGCGCGCAAAGAGCTCACGGAGATCGCACGGCGTTGTGGCGCCACCTGCGCGGCCTACGAGGAGCTTGCCCGGCACATAGCGCGCCAGGGTGCGACCCGCGGCTGAACGGATCGGGACGGGTTCGAGCTGTCTTGAGTTCGTGCGCATCCGTTGTTCGCTCAATAAAATGTTCAGCGCAGGTTGGAGGCCTGATGGATGGCCGCGGTCCAGATGCGGATCGTGCCGTCGGCACCGGCGGTTGCGATCTGTGTTCCGTCGGGTGAGAACTGGGCGGCCTTCACCTCGCCCTGATGACCGGTATAGGCGCGGATTGCGCGTCGCCGTTTCATGTCCCAAAGGCGCACGGTGCCGTCACTGCCGGCGGACACGAGGTGGCTGCTGTCGGGGGCGAAGGCGACCTGGTTGACGGCGCCTTGATGCCCCAGGAAGCGGCGGCGCTGGCTGCGTGAGGACGTGCTCCAGACGCGAATGCTGCCGTCGAGACTGGCAGCGGCGATCAGCTTACCGTCGGGCGAGATCGCGATCGAGCTGATGAAGTCGCGTGCACCGCGATAGGTGCGGATCAGGTCGAGTGTGCTGAGGTTCCACAGCTTGACGGTGCGGTCGGCGCCGCCGGAGGCGACCAGCGTACTGGCGGGCGCATAGGCGAGCGCCTGTACCGCATTCTCGTGACCGCTGAAGACGTGCAGAGGCGCCGTTTCGCGCGCGGCGTCCCAGAGGGCGACCTTCCAATCGTGTGTGGCGGTGAGGAAGCGCTTGCCGTCGCCGGCGAATGCGAGCGACCAGACATCGGCCTCGTTGCGTTGGTAGGTGGCGCGCCTTGCTCCGGTTGCAGTGTCCCACAAGGTGACCTGGCCGTCGGTGTGGCCGGTCAGCGCGCTGTCGCCATCAATGGCGAGCGCGGTGGCAGGGCCTGCCGGTAAAGGGATCGTGCGTTTCAGTGTCAGACCGCTGCGCGACCAGACCTTCAGCGTGCCATCGGCACCGGTGCTGTAGAGATAGTTGCCGTCGGAATTGTAGCGCAGCAACGACGCACCGCCCTGGTGGGCGACCAGCGAAGCAATCTGCGGGGAGGCCGGCGCCCGCTTGCCTGTAACGGCAGCGGCTGGCGCATTGCGCGCCTTGTCGAGCAGATCGGGCAGGCGATTTTGAAACATCACGGCCGCCGTGGCGACGCAGGCGCCGATGGCGAGCTTGGCGAGCAGCGGGCGCATGCGCGGTGTGCTCTTCTGCTTGATCGGCTTGGGTGTTGCGTTGCGTGTGAACAGCTTCGGCGCGCGCCGTTTGGGCGCGGGTACGATTTCGGCCTTGCGGGCGGGTTCGCGCGGGGCTGGATCAGCGGCCTTGTTCGCCGCGGCTGCCTTGACCACGTTGCCGGGCGGCGGCTTGGAGGGCTTGCCGGCTGGTGTCTTGTCGGCCTTGGCGTTGCGGTTCGCGGCCGGCTTTTTCAGTTTGAGCGGTGCAGGAGACTCGGCGGGATCGAGAACCACCGTGCCGCCGCCCGCGAGCGCTGCAGCAGCGCTGCCGGCTGCCGGCGACTGGTTCCTGGCTTTGCCGGGTTCCTTTTTCGGCGATGGCTTCGTGGCCTTTGCCGCTGCCTTTGCATTGCGCTCACCGCCGGGCTGCGGTGTGCCGGCATCTGCAGCCGGAGCGCTGCCGGCGCCTGCCTGAGCGGCAATGGCTTTGTCCTGCTTGCCTGCGCCGAGGCGGTCGAGAAAATCGAGCAGGCCGCCCTGGGGACCGGGCATGTCGGGCGGCGGTGGAATGGTGGGGTGCGCGGGCGCGGCGGCGTTTGCGGGCGCCGGTATCTCCGGGTCTTGAGCCTCGCCGCTTTCGCGCTTGGCGTCGAGAGCCTTGGCAAGCCAGCCCTGGCGGGGCGGTTCGGGCGCGAGCAACTCGCCGCGCCAGATGGCAACTGACTGCGGGCGGTCCTTGATCTCGAGCGATAGAGCGCGGTCGATCGCATTGAGGAAGCCGGCGCGGTAGGAGCTCAGCGCCGCGTCGCGGGCGGGCACGAGTTCGTCGTGCACCATGCGCGAAGGCGCATCGGGCGGACGCTTGCCCGTGACGGCGTGATAGAGCGTTGCGGCGAGGGCGTAGATGTCGGTCCACGGCCCCTGGCGGCGACTCGTCTCGGCGTACTGCTCGTAGGGGCTGTAGCCGGGCTTGACGAGCGCGGAGACGGTCTTGGAGTGGGCCGCGATCTCGCCGCGGGCCGAGCCGAAATCGATCAGGACAGGAGCGCCGCTCTTGCGCACGATGATGTTGTCGGGAGCGATGTCGCGATGAAGGAAATCGGCCTTGTGGATGATTTCCAGGGCATCGAGGAGCGGCGCGACGATCTCATCGAGTTCCTTCTGGCGCGGGGCGCGCTTCAAGTCCTTGAGCCAGGTCTTGAGGCTTTTGCCCTCCTCCCACTGGAGCACCATGTAACCGGTGTTGTTGGCGCGGAAGTAGCGATAGACGCGGACGATGTTGGGGTGATCGAAGCGGGCAAGCGTCTGCGCTTCCTCGATGAAGCGGTCGAGACCCCAGCGGTAGTCGCTGGAACACTCCTGCGAGCGCGGCACGGCCTCGTGGCTCTGCTTGCGAGCGGCGAAGTCGGAGGGAAAATATTCCTTGATGGTCACCGGGCGGTCGAGTGCGATCTCGTCGGCGAGATATGTGATGCCGAAACCGCCCGCACCAAGCACACGCTCGATCCGGTAATCGCCGACAAGCTCCGTTCCGTTCGGTAACGCGATCAGATTCGTCATGGTGCTCGTCGGATGCGCTCTTGCTCGGAGCGAGAACGCGGCCCCCTTGATAGACGAGACATCGATTCGTGCCTCCCGCGCCGCTTTTGGCGCAAAATTGTGGCATCGTCACGGGCGATGAACCCGAGATGAACAAATCTTCTCTTCGCCCGATGTTGGCCACGGTATTGCCGCCAACGCGCCGCACCGTGATTTGGGAAGGCGAGGGCGATTCGGGGGATGAAGGCCGTGGCTGCCAAGGGGGAGATGCAAGGTTCGGCCTTGGTTGGCAACGCCTCGATGCCGTACCGAAGCAGTGCCAAGCCTCATTTCGCAGAGATGTTGGTCCAATTGCGGAAGCGTTGCGGCTCGGTCGGCTGTCTCGCGCTTGTCGCGGTTTTCGGTCTGATCTGGGCGAGCCAGGCCATCGGGGCGGGCGGCGGCACCGAGACGTGGGGGGGCTCGGCGGGATTGTCGAGCCTTGCCGATCTGATCGGCGGACTACCGCAAAACGTGACCCTGGCGGCCGACGCGGCGCACACGCGCGTACCCGCACTTGTTTTGGGCATGCTGGCCGCGCTCGTCCTTTTCCCCTTGGCCTTCGTTGCGCGCGGCGTGCGGCTGGCGCTGCGGGCGCGTGCCTTGGCGATCGGCAGCGATGACGGCGTCTCGCGTGCGAGCGAGCGCACCTCGCTGGTGACGGGGTTCTCGCGACCGCGTCGCGCGCGGCTCGAAGGCGAAGTGCTGGGCGAGGCGGGACCGTTGGAGATTCGCGGCGCCCTCATGCGTGTCGGCAGTGCTGACGACAATGATCTGGTGCTCGACGAGGCCGGGCTCGATCCTTATCACGCGGCGATCGAACAGACGCTCGAGTACGACATCTATTTGTGCGACCTGACGCGCGGCAGTCGCCGTGCGGCAAGGGTCAACGGCCGGCGTGTGACGCGGCAACGTCTCGCCGACGGTGATCTCATTACGCTGGGGCGCGTGCAGCTGACCTACCGGACATCCGCCCGGTGAACGGCGCTGCTGCCACGAAACCAAATTTCCGGTCGGACCGGATCAGAGCATGGCGACAGGAGGGAGAGCAGATGCGGGAGAATGCCAAGGCGCAGCCGGCAGCGGGGCGCGGTCATGGATTGCTGGGATCGTTGAAGGATGCGCTGGCTGCGGCCAGCCGCGAGGACACTGCGGTGGCGGTGAAGGCTTTGTCCGCGCCTGTCGAGCGTGCGCCGGGCGCTGTCGCCGGCGCTGCTCCAGCGCGCGCAGCGCCGCCGCCTTTGCCAATAGAGGATATGCGTCAACAAGATGAGACCGTTGTAAAGATGGAGGCGGGTATGGCGTCAGGTGCGGCGAACAAGAGTGCAGACGGCATGAAGGCGGGCGACGCGGGCGTG
Source organism: uncultured Hyphomicrobiaceae bacterium (assembly GCA_964506885.1). Classification (GTDB taxonomy): domain Bacteria; phylum Pseudomonadota; class Alphaproteobacteria; order Rhizobiales; family Hyphomicrobiaceae; genus JAEUMD01. The sequence goes on from CAZDNY010000024.1 coordinate 4,777, forward strand.
CCGAGCGCGGAGGAGGCGGCGCGTGCGGTGCGCGGCAGCGTGACACTGAAGGCACCGGACCGGCACATGGAGGCCAGCGAACCACCGACGACGCGGGTCGTGCGCAAGCCCGCGGATGGGCGAGCGAGAGTGGCCGCGGCTGACGCCGTGACGGCCAGGTCGGGAGACGAGGACACGCAGGAGCCGCGCACGCAACTGGTGCGCGGCCGCCAGAAGCTGCAACGCAACGACTTCTCGCAGGACCCGGTCGTCGGATGGCTGGTGGTGGTCGGCGGGCCCGGGCTCGGTGCGTTCCGGCCGATCTTCGAGGGCAACAACACGCTGGGGCGTGCGAAGAGCCAGCGGATCTCGATCGATTTCGGCGATGACGCCATTTCCTCGGAGGAACAGGCCTACATCCGCTACGATTCTACCGACCGGAGCTTTCTTTTTGTTCCCAATCTTGCAAAAACTAATGTCGTCTCAGTCAACGACAAGCGCCCGACGGGTGCCGTCGAGCTGGCGCACATGGATGTCATAACGGTGGGCAGGACCCAGCTCGTGTTCGTGCCGTTCTGCGGTGCGGATTTCGATTGGGCGGAGCTCGCAGAAGTCAAGGATTGATGTCGGACTACGAGTATGCGCGCTGCGCAACGCAGGGTGCGCGAAACTACCAGGAAGACACTGCCGTGGTGTGGCCGGGTGAAGGTGATCCCTTTGCGCCGGCCGGATCTGCTGGCGATGGCCACGACGGCAGCATCGTGGCCGTGCTCGCCGATGGCATGGGCGGGCACGCGGGCGGCGCGCTGGCAAGCCGCATGGTGTGCGAGAACTTTCTGGGTGCCTGCGTGAAGCGAAACGGCCCGGTGCCGGAACGGCTCATTGCGGCGTTGCAGGATGCGAACGCGGCGGTGGCCGACAAGGTTGCCGAGAATCCCATGCTGTCGGGCATGGGCTCGACGCTGATCGGTGCCCGCTTCGGCGAGGACGGCGTGGAGTGGGTCAGTGTCGGCGACAGTCCGCTGCTGCTCTATCGCGGCGGTGAGATCGCGCTTCTCAACGAGGACCATTCACTGGCGCCCGAACTCGACCGTCTGGTGGCGGCTGGCCGGATGACAGAAGACGAGGCCAGACACGATCCCCGGCGGCACATGCTGCGGTCGGCGGTGACGGGCGATGAGATCGACATGGTCGACGTCTCGCGGCGGCCATTGAAGCTGGAGCCCGGCGACTACGTGATCCTGGCAAGCGACGGGCTGCATACGTTGGAAACGTCAGAGATTGCACGGCTGGTGACGGCCTACAGCGCGGAAGGTGCCGAGGCGGTTGCCAAAGCGCTGATCCGCGAGGTGGAGCAGATGCGCGAGCCGCACCAGGACAACGCGACGGTTATCGCTGTCCGGCTGAAGCCCACATCGTAGGTGGCGATGGCCTCCTTGTGGTGGGCGATTGTTCGCGGTGGGGATGATCGTTGGCGCGATGACCGGCCCCGCGCCAACGTGTCACTTGAAAGTTCGTTCCGTCACTTCGATCTTCAGCGGCGATGATCATGTCCCGCGGCGCGGTCGACGCCCGGGATCTTCCAAGCGAGGACAGTGCGCCATGCCGATCTATGGATTTACCTGCAACTCCTGCAAGAAGGACTTCGAGACGCTGGTGCGCTCGACGGATACGCCGGAATGCCCCAAGTGCGGCAGCACCGACCTGACGCAGCAGCTGGCGCTGATCGCCTCGCCGGGTAAGGGCGCTGAGGACGCAGGCTCGTTCTCGTCAGGTGGCGGCGGACACACGTGCGGCGGGGGTTGCGCCTGCGGGTAGACTGCGCTCACCCTTCTTGGGGAAACGCGAATGCACAGAAGTCTTTCGACTGATGCCTATTCTTGACGCCGAAGTGCACCCCGCTCCGGCCAAGCCTGCTGTGGCGAAAATGGTGCCGCTTGCGGTTCAGGAACCGTTCTGGCGCAGGACGCCGATGTAGTCGCTTGCTTCGAGGTTGCCATTGCTCTTGGCCTTTTCCAACCAGGCCAACGCTGCGCTGCGCTGAGCGGCGGTTGTCTTGTCCAGCCCCTTGCCGCCGCCGGTCGCCAGCCATACGCCATAGGCGAACTGACCGTCGGCGTAGTCCTGTTCAGCGGACTTCTTGAGCCACGCGCCGGCCTTTTCGATGTCACGGGGGAAGACGTCGCCCTTCTCGTAGGCGATGCCAATCTCGTACTGCGCACGCGCGTCGCCGAGTTCGGCAGCTTGAAGGACGAGTTCCAGCGCGCGTTTCTGGTCCTCACTCACACCCTGGCCCTGCTGGAACAGGTTGGCGAGGTTGATCATCGCCGTCGTGTTGCCCTTGGCCGCCAGATCCTCCCAGATTCTCTTGGCTTCGTCGTAGCGGCCCATCTTGTAGACGGCGTAGGCTTCGAGGTTGGCGACGGCCTCGCGGGCGTTAGAGCGCTCTTGCGCTGCCGCGCCCGCTGCCCACGCGACGATGCATGCGGCGATCAGCGCCAGTCGATGGAGGTTGCGCATGGTGGTTCTCCAGGGGGCGGAACTGCCGGCCGGTTCGGCGCTGCGGCTATATCTTCCAGCCCGAATGCATGGCGGCGACGCCGCCGGTGAGGTTGCGGTATGTCACGCGCTCGAAGCCGGCTGCGCGGATCATCTCGGCGAACGCTTCCTGCTTTGGAAACTTGCGGATGGATTCGACCAGATACTGATAGGGTTGGTCGTCGCCGGCAGCGAGCTTGCCCAGGCGCGGGATCACCTGGAACGAGTGGAACTCGTAGAGCCTGTCGAGCACCGGTACAGTGACTTCGGAGAACTCCAGGCACATGAAGCGACCGCCCGTCTTCAACACGCGATAGGCCTCGGTCAGTGCCCTGTCGATATTGGTGACGTTGCGGATGCCGAAGGCGATGGTGTAGGCGTCGAAGGACTTGTCCGGGAAGGGCAGGGCCTCGGCATTGCCTTCCACGCAGTCGATGCGGTGGGCGAGGCCGGCATCGTTGATGCGGCGCTGACCGACGTCGAGCATCTCAGGGCTGATGTCGCAGATGACGGCGGTGGCTTTCTCGCCGGTCATGCCGGCATAGCGCAGGGCGATGTCGCCGGTGCCGCCGGCGACGTCGAGCAGGCGATAGGGATGTTCGCCCCTGGGCGGGGCGAGCCAGTTCAGAAAATCGCGCTTCCACAACCGGTGCAAGCCGCCCGACATCAGATCGTTCATCAGGTCGTAGCGTTCCGCGACCTTGGAGAAGACGTCGTTGACGAGGCCCTGGCGTTCGGTCTTGGGCACTTCGCGGAAACCGAAAGAGGTCGTCTCGTGGGGTTCGTGATCGGTCATCTCATGGCCTGTCTTGGAGGGCGGCTCGGTGCCGGGCGGCACCATAGCTTAGGCGGCCGCGACTTGCTATTGCAGAAGGCGGGCCCCTTGCCGGAATAGCGGTCAGCGTGATGTCCGGCCGATGACAAGGACTTTCGAAGCGCATGATGAAGCTTGAACAGGCAGAGTTAATCGCTCAGGGAGCGCAAAAACACGCGCGGGACAACAACCTCAAGCCACTGGTCTACGCGGTACTCGATGCGCGCGGGGCGGTGCGCTGCCTCAAGAGCGAGGACGGCACCAGCCTGCACCGCGCGGATATCGCCATTGGCAAGGCCTATGGCGCAATCGCGCTGGGGATCTCGTCGCGCAAGCTGGGCGAGCGGGCGGAAGCCCAAGCCTATTTCATCTCGGCGGCGGCGCAGGCGGCGGGCGGCAAGCTGGTGCCGGTGGCGGGCGGCGTGCTGATCCGCGATGGCGCGGGTGTGCTGCTGGGGGCGATCGGCATTTCGGGGGATACATCGGACAACGACGAGGCGGCCTGCTGCGCCGGGATCGCAGCCGCCGGCCTCGTCGCGGAGACGTGAGTTCAAGCGGCCGTCACTTGAGGTGCTCCAGCGAGAACAGATGCTGGGTGTCCTTCAACGGTGCATGGCATTCGCGGCAAGCGGTGACATCCTTGCCGGTGTTGGTGCCATCCGGCTTGAACAGAGCAAAATCCCAGCCGTTGTTCTGCAGCTTGTCGGGAAGATCCTTGCCGAAACCGGCACGCTTTTCCATGACGGCGATGGCGGCGAGCTTGTCGCGGACCTTGCGGCCGAGCGCGCTGACGACCGGCTTGCCGTCCTTGTCCAGTTTGGCCTTGTAGATCTCGCCGACGATAACGGCGCCGTCGGGAATGTCCTGACCTGCCTTGGCCGCCGCGATGGTCTTGTCGTTGGCGAACAGACGGATGATCTGGTCGGGGTTTTGCGTGCGGTCGAGGCTCAGGTAGTTGGTGAAGCTCGTCTTGTAGTCCTCGGGGTAGGCTATGGAGTCCTGTGCGCTGGCAGGGGCTGCAAGGGCGGCCAGCGAAAGCCCGGCACACAGGGCAGCGGCGACCGATTTGACGGCTGGGCTTTTGCGCATCGTCGGTTCCTCCTCGGGTTGGTTTTTTTGAGTTGTCCTCTCGGACGGAGGCACTTTGGTCTTGAAGTGACAATATCGACAATACAAATTGTTGTTACGTGTTCCGCCATTGGCGGGTCGCCCGTCCCCAAGGTATTGATCATGCTGGCTTGATGCCGCCAGCGCGCCTGCGCCAACGTTCAAATGTCCCCGTCAGAGAGCCACGTTTGTGACAAGCACGACCCGCCGCCAGCTCCTCGACCTCATCAGCCTCCGTCCGCAGACCGTGGCGGAGCTCGCCGCCGGGCTCGCCGTCACGCGCAATGCGGTGGTGGTTCAGCTGCAGCAGCTGGAGGCGGAAGGCTTGGTGCGGCGCGGCCAGCGGCAGCGGACGGGTGCTGCCGGCAAACCGGGCTACGAATACGAGATGGTGCCGGGGACCGAGGACCGGCTGTCGCAAGCCTATCAGCCATTGTTGGAGCAGCTCGTGGTGGTTCTCGGACGGAGGCTGCCGTCGGCAGCGGTCGCAGAGATCCTGGAGGACGCGGGCCGTGAGCTTGCGCGCGGTGCCGGATTCCATGGCGGCGTGGATGCACGCGAACGGCTGAAGAAGGCTGTGGCGATCGTGAACAGCCTGGGGGCGTGTGCGCAGATCGTCGAGGACGAGGCCGGTGCGCTGGTCGTCGAGAACAGGCGGTGTCCGTTCGCGTCGGCGGTACGGCGCGATGCATGCGTGTGCCGCGCGGCGGCCGCGTTTTTCCGCGAGGCGACCGGGCTGCCGTTCGAGCAGAACTGCGACCGCGGTGGAACGCTGACCTGCCGCTATGTGGTCAAACCCGGCGCCGTTGCTCATGACGATTGAGAGGGCGGGCCGTGCCTGAACTTCCCGAAGTCGAGACGGTGCGTCGCGGGCTGGAGCCGGCGATGGTCGGGCGCGTGTTTGCGCGCGTGGAGACACGGCGGCCGGACCTGCGCTTTCCGCTGCCGGAGCGGATGGCGGAACGCTTGCAGGGACGCGCATTGGAGCATCTGGGGCGGCGTTCGAAATACCTTATCGCGCGGGTATTGGGCGGCGACGTACTGATCATGCATTTGGGAATGAGCGGGCGCTTCACGATTAGCGAGTGTGGGGGCGCAGATGCTCGTGAGGTCCGGCGCACTGGCGCCGGCGCGCAGTCGCGCGCTGACCGGCCCTCGTCGGGCCGGTGGCAATCACAGTACAGCGCAGGTGATGCGCGCGCTTCCGCCCCCCACCCTAACCCTCTCCCCATTGCAAGTGCAGGACAACGGGGAGAGGGAACAGTAGGCACGTTCGTGCATGAGACGGGGGCCGATCCCAAACACGATCACGTCGTGTTCGAGATGGAGGCGGCATCGGGCAGGAGACTGCGTGGTGCCTCGTCGGGTTTGAGCCGCATCGTCTACAATGATCCACGCCGGTTCGGCTTCATGGTGATGGTGCCCGAAGCGGAGTTCGAATCGCACCCACTAATCCGCGACCTGGGGCCGGAGCCGTTGGGCAACGCCCTCACCGCCCAATACCTCGCCGAGCGCGCCGCGGGGCGGAAGGCCGACCTCAAGGCGTTCCTCATGGATCAACGCAATATCGCCGGGCTCGGCAACATCTATGTGGCCGAAGCGCTGTTCCGGGCGGGGTTGTCGCCCAATCGCGCTGCCTCATGCCTCGCCGATCGCCGCGGGCGGCCGACGCAAAGGGCCGAACGGCTGGTGCCGGCAATCCGGCAGGTTCTGGAAGATGCGATCGCGGCCGGGGGATCGACGCTAAAGGACTACCGGGCGGCCGACGGGGCGCTTGGATATTTCCAGCATCAGTTTTTGGTCTATGGCCGGGCCGGAGAGGCTTGCGCGCGGCCCGGTTGCCGGGGCATTGTGCGGCGCAGCATCCAGGGCGGGCGCTCAACCTTCCACTGCAGCGCCTGCCAACGTTGATCATGCGCGCGGTTTCAGCAGTACGAGAGCGAGCGCCAGCAGAAGGAGAGCGAGAGCGCCCCAGGCCACGCCGGATTGCTCCAGGTAGACCTGACCTGTTTCCGCATCAAAGCAACGGCCGATTTCATTGAAGCAGTCGCGCCAGCGTCCATAGCGGTCCCACCACAGCAAGGCGGAAAGGGCTGCTGCGACAAGGGCGGCCAGTGCCAATATGCGCGACAGGCGTGCCATCCAGCAGCGACCAGGACGGGATGCGGGGTCAGGCGTAGCGGCGGCGTGAGGGGCGCAGGACGCCCCACAGGGCGCGCAGCGCGAGGATCGCGAAAACGAGGGTGGTCGCTGCATATGCCAGCGGAATGCCCATCGGGGCGGCCCGCTCGATCGGGTTTGCGCCGTCGGTAAAGCACAGGCCATAGGCATCCTTGCAGGCCCACCAAGTCAGCGCGTGCTTGTGGAGCAGATAGGTGCTGAGTGCGCCGACGGCGAGGAAGACGACGAGGAAGACGAAGTAAAAGAGGCGGCGGAACATCGGCGGCTCCAAAGACAGACAAGGCGGCGAACGGTGCAGGCGAACTGTCATGCCGCACCAGACCGTCCGCTCAACGGGATCGACAACTGGAGAAACAAGCATGGCCTTTGAGAACATCATTGTCGAGACGAAGGATCGCGTCGGCGTCATTACGCTTAACCGGCCCAAGGCGCTCAATGCGCTCAACAGCGCGCTGATCGGTGAACTCAATCAGGCCCTTGATGCCTTCGAGGCGGATGCGGCAATTGGCGCAGTCGTGATCACCGGCTCGGAGAAGGCTTTCGCGGCCGGCGCCGACATCAAAGAGATGGCGTCGAAGAGCTATACTGACGTTTACGGCGAGGATTTCATTTCGAGCTGGGAGCGGATCACGCGGTTCCGCAAGCCTGTGATCGCGGCAGTGGCGGGCTTCGCGCTCGGCGGCGGCTGCGAGCTTGCCATGATGTGCGATTTCATAATCGCGGCCGATACCGCCAAGTTCGGCCAGCCGGAGATCACGCTCGGCATCATGCCCGGTGCGGGCGGCACGCAGCGCCTGACGCGCTTCGTCGGCAAGTCGAAGGCGATGGAAATGTGTCTGACGGGGCGCATGATGGATGCCGCGGAAGCCGAGCGCTCCGGGCTCGTCTCGCGCGTCGTGCCGGCCGATGAGCTGGTGGCGGAAGCGCTTAAGGCGGCGGGCAAGATCGCTTCGATGTCGCTACCGGCCGTCATGATGACGAAAGAGACGATCAACCGCGCCTATGAGACGACACTCGCGGAAGGCGTGCGGTTCGAGCGTCGCGTGTTCCATGCGATGTTCGCGACGGAAGACCAGAAGGAAGGCATGGCGGCGTTCGTCGACAAGCGCAAGCCGGACTTCAAGCACCGCTGAGACCGGCAGAGGCTGCCGCTCGGCGGCGGTGTGCCGCGGGTTCGATGGTGTTGGGAGAGGCGGCCGGATCACTGATTCTGCCCGAGTCGGCGATGGGTCGCATAAGCCAGAAGCGAGACGGCGACGATTGCGAGGCCGCCAGCCAGGAAGATGTGGTTGGCGGCCCAGTCGCCTTTGCGTGTATCGAGCTTGCCGCTGGCCATCAGGATCACGAGGGCGACACTGGCGGCGACCGCCTGAGCGAGCGCGAGGTTTGCGCCGAGCGCAAGGGCGCCGGGTTTGGCCAGGGGCGCGGCGAGGTCGGTCACTTGCCGGGCATAGATGAGCAGCCCGGCCGCAATCAGGAGCATGCCGCTGCCGTATTGCCAGCCGTGCCGCCAAGCCAGGCCGGAGAGGAGATAGACCGCCAGCATGGCGAGGCCGCCCCAGCCGTAGACTGCCGCCATCAGTCGCGCATTGGTCGCCGCGATAGCGTTGGGGGCTGCAGGGGCTGTGTCTGCGGCGGCGGGCCGATTGTGGTTGTAGGCCGTGACAATCAGGACCAACGCAGCCAGCGCCGCCGCCAGCGCGGAGACGACCCGCGCATCAGTGGCGCCAGCCCAGGTCATCGCCGCAATCGATGCGATCACGACGACGAGCAGCGGTGGTGTGATCAATGGCATTGCTGATCCAGATTTGATGCAATCGAAAGAAAAACGCACCCATCCTGTGGAGGACGGGTGCGTGCTTCTTAGCAGATGCGGTTCGATCAGGCAGCCGTGTTCCGGTTGTCGCCGCGCGATGCCCACAGCGCGTAGGCCGAGAGGATGGCCAAGCCGACAGCGCCCGCAAAAAACGTGTTTTGCGCGGCCCAGTCGCCCCACTTGGGGTTGACGTAGCGGGTGAGCTTGCCGTCGATCAGCATGCCGGCGATGGCGATGATCATGCCGACGAGCTGGACCCAGGTCAGCTTGTTGCCGATCGACAGGAGCGTCTGGTCCTCGCGGCTCTCGGCGATGTCTCGGGTGATGGCATTGGAGTAGAAAATGCAGGCCGCGCCAACGAGCGTGAAGCCCAGGAACCAGTGCCACCATTCGTGCCAGCTGAGCAGCGTCATGTAGGTCAGCGCGATGATGGTTGCGGCCCAGATGTAGATGAAGCCCATGTTGCGCGCGGTGGCGGCGGCGATTTCGGCCTTTGCGGCACCTTCGCGGCGCATCTTCTGGTTCTCCAGAATTCCGGCGAATGCGATGCCCATGCAGATCAGCGCGCCGATGACGAGATGGGCGATCGGCATGCGTCCGCCCGCCGTCAGCAGCATGGCTGCCAAGCTGATTGCAAACGCTAATCCCCAAATCATCATGGAAGGCATAGCCCCGACCTCCAATTCGCCGCTCAAGCCGCGGCATCTGCACAAAAAAGGGTTGCAGCGCCGTTAACGCTGCGAGAGCGGGGCGATCCTAGCCTGATTCACGGCCGAATGGGGACCCCTGAGGAAGCAATTGCGGATGCAGCCTCAGTCCGGGGCGAAGCGGGCCCGGTAATCGGTCGCCAGATCCGGATTCTGTGCGGATTTTTCCAACAAACAATTGCCGACCGCGAGGGTCTCCATGCCTGTGCCCATAAAGCAACGGAAGGCATCTTCGGGCGTGCAAACGATCGGCTCGCCGCGCACGTTGAAGCTCGTGTTGACGAGGACCGCGCAGCCGGTCCGTGCTTTGAAACGCGAGATCAGGGCATGGTAACGCGGGTTTGTTTCCGCATGGACGGTCTGGACGCGGGCCGAGTAGTCGACGTGCGTGACAGCCGGAATGTCGGAGCGCGGTACGTTGAGCTTGTCGATGCCGAACAGGTGCATCTGGTCTTCGCTCAGGTGCTGACGACGATTGCGCTTCACATCGGCGACCATCAGCATGTACGGGCTGGCTTCGTCGAGCTCGAAATAGTCGCCGGCGTCCTCGGCCAGGACGGAGGGGGCGAACGGGCGGAAGCTTTCGCGGAACTTGATCTTGAGATT
>CAZDNY010000025.1:0-14514 GCA_964506885.1 uncultured Hyphomicrobiaceae bacterium
GTTTGGAACGAACAGGTCAGGCCTGCGAATTGCGAGGGCAGGGATCTGAGCACCGTTTCGTATCGAAGTGCCGATAGCGTCCTCGAAGTCAGAATGCCCCTGCTCGCCACCCGTCATTTCAATCCAGTCGGGCGCCCAGGTCGGGCCCAGGAAATGCCGAGCAGCACTTATCAGAATAGGAATTGCAGCCTGGTCTATTTGCTGTCCGCCGACGACTGACCGCAGTCCAGAATTGAATCCGATAACGAGATGCCTGCCGCTCTCGCGGACGATAAGATCTGAGCCCGGATGGAGTAACGACTGAGCACGCCTGCCACGCGCAATCGCTGCCGCGAGATTGCTCGCTCCGACAATGTAACGCGCGTAGCTGCGATAGGCGGCATAGTCGAACGCCAAACCGAGACGCACGCCAAGATAGCGTTCCCCAAGCGCGCGGGCGACAGCTTCAACGAAAGCAGCCTCTATGGCGTACGGTACATATCCCGGTCCTGCCCGCAGAACCTTTCGCCGCATGCCCGCCGCCCGCAACGAACGGTCGACGATCTGAGGCCCCGCGACCTTGTCGAGGACCTCCACCACATGCTCGAATTCGACCAGGTTCACCATTGGGACGGGCATGTTCAATGGTTGTCCTAAAATGATTGCTCGCGCTAGTGTAAATTCCAGTTAAATCCTCAGGATGGGGGAAACGCTGGCCTGCGATTCAAGCAGCAATCCCCGCATTGAAATACGGACCAGTCCGAATTTCAGAGGGCTGCGGAACATGGTCCATGAGATCAAAGCAGCTCAATTCAAGAAACGATTGGGCAACAGTATTCGAGGGAGGCAATGGTGGACACTTTGAAACTCGCCGTAATTTGCTCGCTGATCTGCACGCTCGCGATCCCGACGGACACCGCTTGGGCCCAGGCTGCCGCGAGCCAATTGCAGGCCGAGGACGCTGAAGATGTGACCATCGGCCAGAAGCACTATTCGCCGTATTTGGACCATACGTTTCCCGATCGCGTCCTTTGGGGCGATACGCACCTTCACACGTCCTATTCGACGGATGCCGGCATGATCGGCAACTTCCTCGGGCCGGACGAGGCTTTCCGGTTCGCGCGGGGTGAAACGGTCCGCGCATCCATCGGTGAGCGCGCGCGTCTGATCCGCCCTCTCGACTTCCTGGTCGTGGCCGATCACGCCGAGAACCTCGGGCTCGCGCCTTTGATCTCGGAGTCGAACCCTGACCTGCTTCGCAACCCCTGGGGCAAGAAACTCCATGATCTCGTCAAGGCCGGCAAGGGTTTCGAAGCTTACGGTGTGTGGGGCGCCGCGATGGCGAAAAACAAGGATCCGATGTCCGATGACGATCTGACCCGGACGGTCTGGAACCGCATTGTCAAGGCGGCAGAAAAATACAACGAACCCGGCGCCTTCACGGCCTTGCATGGCTTCGAATGGACGTCTTCTTATGAGGCCAACAACCTGCACCGCGTCGTCATCTTCCGCGACGACGCGGACAAGGTTCGCGGCCTTGTTCCGCTTTCGAATTACGACAGCCCGGACCCAGAAAAACTCTGGGATTGGATGAAAGCCTACGAAGACCGCACCGGCGGCCGCGTCCTAGCCATTCCCCACAATGGCAACCTGTCCAATGGGCTGATGTTCGATGACGTGACGCTGACGGGAAAACCCCTCTCAAAAGACTACGCGGAACGCCGAGCCCTGTGGGAGCCGCTCTACGAAGTCACGCAAATCAAAGGCGATGGTGAGGCCCACCCGGCGCTTTCTCCACGTGACGAGTTCGCCGACTACTACACCTGGGATAAGGGGAACTTCGCTCTGTACGGCAAGAAGCCCGACATGCTGCCGCGCGAGTATGCCCGCGAAGCTCTGAAGCGAGGTCTTCAGTACGAAGCCAAGCTCGGCGTCAATCCCTTCAAGTTCGGCATGATCGGATCGACCGACAGCCACACGTCGCTCGCGACCACGCGAGAGGACAACTTCTTCGGCAAGGCATCATTGACCGAGCCGGGCACCGGCGAAGAGCGCTACATGGAGAAGATCACAGGTGCGAACCCATCGCTCGATGGTTCCGACGTGACGATCCGCCATTACCAGACGCTTGCTTCGGGGCTGGCAGGTGTATGGTCCAAGGAGAACACGCGCGAAGCGATCTGGGATGCCATGAAGCGCAAGGAGGTCTATGCGACCACCGGCACGCGCATCACGGTACGGGTCTTTGCCGGTTGGGACTTCGCCAAGGACGAAGTGCAGCGGCCAGATTTTGCAGCACAAGGTTACGCGCGCGGCGTACCCATGGGAGGCGATCTGACCGATGCTCCCAAAGACAAAGCGCCTGCCCTCATGGTTCGGGCGCTGCGTGATCCTGATGGTGCCAACCTCGATCGGATTCAGATCGTGAAGGGCTGGGTGGACAAGGCAGGCAAGCCCCAGGAAAAAGTCTATGACATCGCCTGGGCGGGCGACCGCAAGCCGGGCAAGGATGGCAAGTTGCCTCCAGTCGGCAATACGGTAAAGGGTGCCAAGTTCACCAACGACATCGGCGAGGCCGTTCTTGGTGCGTGGTGGCAGGACCCCGACTTCGATCCATCCTTGCGCGCCTTCTATTACGTGCGCGTCCTGGAAATCCCGACCCCGACCTGGCTGGCCTACGACAAAGCTTACTACGGGGACGCGATTAAGCTCCCGGAGGACGCGAAGATGGTCCACCAGGAACGCGCCTACACCTCTCCGATCTGGTACACGCCAAAAGGGTAAGGCACGAACGCGCAATCCTCTGGCGCGGGCGCTGCTGTCGGTTGTCTTGGTCGCATCGGTTCCGTCGGGCGCACCGCACGCGATTGCCGACGGCTATCACGATCCGACGCAGGTGGCGGCTGGCGTCCTCAGTTGGGCATATCCGAAGTCGCTTTACGTGAAGTCAGCGGTTTGCCAGACTGAGAAGATACTGGCCTGGCGCAATCAGACCAGATTGATGCAAGCACGACTTGTTCGCCTTACCTCGATAGTCTGCATATACTGTTTCGCATGTTGTCTGGAGGTTCATATTATGAAATTTCGACGCAACCACGCGACCGCCCTGGCAGGCTTCGTTATTGTTTTGATCGTCGCTGCAAATCCAGCTGCTGCGCAAATCAAGCCCTCGAAAGAGTCTTTGTCTGATCTTTATCCCGGAAAGGCCTATTCGCCTTACGCCCAACGCAGCTTCCCCAGCCAAGTGTATTGGGGAGATACCCATCTTCACACAGGCCTTTCAGTCGACGCAGGTCTATTCGGTGCGCGCCTCGGACTTGATGAGGCTTATCGTTTTGCCCGTGGCGAGGAAGTCATGGCTTCCAGCGGTCAGCCCGCCAAGCTCGGGCGCCCGCTCGATTGGCTGGTGATCGCCGACCACTCAGATGCGATGGGCTTTTTTAACGATCTCGCCGCAGGCAATCCGAATATTCTGAAGTTCGATCAAGCAAAGTCCTGGTATGAGGGTTTGCAGTCTGGTGGCGATGCCTCCGCTGCGGCTGCCCTGGACCTGATCGCGACATTCTCTCAAGGCAAGATTGACCCCGACATGCTTGCTGAGTATTCGCCAGGGGGAAAAACCTATAGATCGATCTGGGACAAGGTCGTTGATGCAGCCGATCGCTTCAACGATCCGGGTCGGTTTACGGCATTGATTGGCTTTGAATGGACATCGCTGGTTGCGGGCAACAACCTCCACCGCAACGTCATATTCCGTGACGGCGCAGATAAGGCTGGGCAGGTCGTCCCATACACCACGCAAGCGCCGGTTGGTTCAACCGACCCGCTCGATCTCTATAAATGGCTTGAGAACTACGAAGCGAAGACTGGCGGATCGGCCCTGGCTTTAGCTCACAACGGCAATCTGTCGAATGGCATCATGTTCCCGGTGGATGCCCAATATACGGGCCGGGCTCTCGATGCGACCTATGTGGAGCAGCGCGCGAAATGGGAACCCATGTATGAGGTAACCCAGATCAAGGGAGATGGTGAGGCGCACCCCTTCCTGTCTCCTGACGACGCTTTCGCCAATTACGAAACATGGGATGCCGGCAATCTCGACCTCTCAGAGGCCAAGACAAAGGACATGCTCCAGTTTGAGTATGCGCGTGAGGCCCTCAAGAATGGCCTTCTACTGAAGCAACGCCACGGCACTAATCCCTACAAATTTGGCATGGTTGGCTCTACCGACAGCCACACCGCCCTCTCAACTGCCGAAGAGGATAATTTCTTTGGCAAGGCTACGAATGCTGAGCCCAAGCCTAGCCGCATGCTGCATCCTTTTACCAAGACCGATAAGGGGGCCTTTGAAGGATATCAACTGGTGTCAAGTGGCTATACAGGCGTTTGGGCGGAAGAAAACACCCGCGCCTCGATTTGGGATGCCATGGCACGCAAAGAGGTCTACGCGACCACAGGGCCGCGCATGATCGTCCGCTTCTTTGGCGGCTGGAACTACACAGATCAGGACCTGAATAGCCGACAGCCCGCGTTCCGCGGCTATGAAAAGGGCGTCCCCATGGGCGGCGACTTGCCCTCACACGAAGGCAAAGGCTCACCGACCTTCATGGCTTACGCACTTCGGGATCCAATTGGAGCCAACCTTGATCGCATCCAGATCGTCAAAGGCTGGCTCGACAATGACGGCAAGACTCACGAAAAAGTCTACGACGTGGCATGGTCGGCCGGCCGCAAGCCCGGAGCTGACGGCAAACTGCCCCCAGTGGGTAACACCGTGGACGTGAAGAACGCCAACTGGACCAATACGATCGGCGCGTCTGAACTCGGGGCCGTCTGGACTGACCCTGATTTCGATCCCGCACAAAACGCGTTCTATTATGCACGCGTGATCGAAATTCCGACACCTCGCTGGGTCGTCTACGATGCTTTCCGCTTTGGCGTCGAAATCCCGAAGGAAGCTGAGACGACACATCAGGAGCGGGCCTACACGTCACCAATCTGGTACACGCCGAAGGGGTAAGACACGAATGCGCAATCCTCTGGCGCGGGCGCTGCTGTCGGTTGTCTTGGTCGCGTCTGTCCCGTTGGGCGCACCGCACGCGGTTGCCTGCGGCTATCACGATCCGAAGCAGGTTGCAGTTGGAGTCCTCAACTGGGTTTATCCGAAGTCGCTTTACGTGAAGTCAGCGGTTTGCCAGACTGAGAATGCCGGCCTGATTGCGCCAGGCCAGATTGATGCAAGCACGACTTGTTCGCCTTACCTCGATAGTCTGCATATACTGTTTCGCATGTTGTCTGGAGGTTCATATTATGAAATTTCGACGCAACCACGCGACCGCCCTGGCAGGCTTCGTTATTGTTTTGATCGTCGCTGCAAATCCAGCTGCTGCGCAAATCAAGCCCTCGAAAGAGTCTTTGTCTGATCTTTATCCCGGAAAGGCCTATTCGCCTTACGCCCAACGCAGCTTCCCCAGCCAAGTGTATTGGGGAGATACCCATCTTCACACAGGCCTTTCAGTCGACGCAGGTCTATTCGGTGCGCGCCTCGGACTTGATGAGGCTTATCGTTTTGCCCGTGGCGAGGAAGTCATGGCTTCCAGCGGTCAGCCCGCCAAGCTCGGGCGCCCGCTCGATTGGCTGGTGATCGCCGACCACTCAGATGCGATGGGCTTTTTTAACGATCTCGCCGCAGGCAATCCGAATATTCTGAAGTTCGATCAAGCAAAGTCCTGGTATGAGGGTTTGCAGTCTGGTGGCGATGCCTCCGCTGCGGCTGCCCTGGACCTGATCGCGACATTCTCTCAAGGCAAGATTGACCCCGACATGCTTGCTGAGTATTCGCCAGGGGGAAAAACCTATAGATCGATCTGGGACAAGGTCGTTGATGCAGCCGATCGCTTCAACGATCCGGGTCGGTTTACGGCATTGATTGGCTTTGAATGGACATCGCTGGTTGCGGGCAACAACCTCCACCGCAACGTCATATTCCGTGACGGCGCAGATAAGGCTGGGCAGGTCGTCCCATACACCACGCAAGCGCCGGTTGGTTCAACCGACCCGCTCGATCTCTATAAATGGCTTGAGAACTACGAAGCGAAGACTGGCGGATCGGCCCTGGCTTTAGCTCACAACGGCAATCTGTCGAATGGCATCATGTTCCCGGTGGATGCCCAATATACGGGCCGGGCTCTCGATGCGACCTATGTGGAGCAGCGCGCGAAATGGGAACCCATGTATGAGGTAACCCAGATCAAGGGAGATGGTGAGGCGCACCCCTTCCTGTCTCCTGACGACGCTTTCGCCAATTACGAAACATGGGATGCCGGCAATCTCGACCTCTCAGAGGCCAAGACAAAGGACATGCTCCAGTTTGAGTATGCGCGTGAGGCCCTCAAGAATGGCCTTCTACTGAAGCAACGCCACGGCACTAATCCCTACAAATTTGGCATGGTTGGCTCTACCGACAGCCACACCGCCCTCTCAACTGCCGAAGAGGATAATTTCTTTGGCAAGGCTACGAATGCTGAGCCCAAGCCTAGCCGCATGCTGCATCCTTTTACCAAGACCGATAAGGGGGCCTTTGAAGGATATCAACTGGTGTCAAGTGGCTATACAGGCGTTTGGGCGGAAGAAAACACCCGCGCCTCGATTTGGGATGCCATGGCACGCAAAGAGGTCTACGCGACCACAGGGCCGCGCATGATCGTCCGCTTCTTTGGCGGCTGGAACTACACAGATCAGGACCTGAATAGCCGACAGCCCGCGTTCCGCGGCTATGAAAAGGGCGTCCCCATGGGCGGCGACTTGCCCTCACACGAAGGCAAAGGCTCACCGACCTTCATGGCTTACGCACTTCGGGATCCAATTGGAGCCAACCTTGATCGCATCCAGATCGTCAAAGGCTGGCTCGACAATGACGGCAAGACTCACGAAAAAGTCTACGACGTGGCATGGTCGGCCGGCCGCAAGCCCGGAGCTGACGGCAAACTGCCCCCAGTGGGTAACACCGTGGACGTGAAGAACGCCAACTGGACCAATACGATCGGCGCGTCTGAACTCGGGGCCGTCTGGACTGACCCTGATTTCGATCCCGCACAAAACGCGTTCTATTATGCACGCGTGATCGAAATTCCGACACCTCGCTGGGTCGTCTACGATGCTTTCCGCTTTGGCGTCGAAATCCCGAAGGAAGCTGAGACGACACATCAGGAGCGGGCCTACACGTCACCAATCTGGTACACGCCGAAGGGGTAAGACACGAATGCGCAATCCTCTGGCGCGGGCGCTGCTGTCGGTTGTCTTGGTCGCGTCTGTCCCGTTGGGCGCACCGCACGCGGTTGCCTGCGGCTATCACGATCCGAAGCAGGTTGCGGTTGGAGTCCTCAACTGGGTTTATCCGAAGTCGCTTTACGTACAGTCAGCGGTTTGGCGCGCTGAGGATGCCGGCCTGCTTGCGCCGCGCCAGAATGATGCAAAGCACGACTTGTTCGCCATGAACAGGGCCGCTGCCAGTCTTCGCAAACTGGCGGAGCAACTCAGCGATCGGGCGCCTCCAACTCCCGGTCTGCAGTCCTTTTCGCTTCTCTTCATCGACACGCTGATGTGGACACGCTTCCAGGCGGACGAGGGCCGGGGTGCACTAAGCGCTACGGTCCATGTCAACGGTCCAGCACCCGGCGACGTCGTGATTATCACACACAGCAAGGTCGCATCCGCATTGGCCCAGAACACCTTAACGGCCAAGAGCGCTTTCGCGTATGGGCTTGTGCGCTACTATGGGGAAAAGCAGAACGTCGATGCTGTCAGGCTTGCCCTCGAGCAGGCCCTGGACGTTTTCCAGCAGCGTGATGTGGCAAGCCCCGCAAAGAAGGAGTGAGAATGCAACGTCGAGCGCTGCTCTACATGGCTGGACTGACCAGCCTCTTTCTCGTCGTATCCAGTTCGGCCGGCCTTGCCCACACTGAGGGTGGGCTGCAGGGTGGTTTTGGCAGCGGCTTCACTCATCCGCTCTTCGGTTGGGACCATGTCGTTGCGATGGTGGCGGTTGGGCTGTGGGGCGCTTTCCTTGGCCAGCCGGCCATCTGGATCCTACCGGTCGTATTTCCGGTGATCATGGCACTTGGGGGGGCGTTGGGCATCGCCGGCGTGGATATTCCGGCCGTCGAGACCGGAATTGCTCTGTCCGGGGTGGTCTTGGGATTGCTCGTCGCGCTGGCAGTTCGAGCCCCCCTTTGGGCCGCCGCCGTTATCGTGGGGGCATTCGCCGTCTTCCATGGGCATGCGCACGGAACCGAACTCCCCGCGGCGGCCAACGCAAACGCCTATGCACTCGGCTTCGTGGTGGCTACGGGACTGCTGCATTTGGCGGGCATTGCCTTTGGGTCTTTGACCAGATTGGAGTGGGGACGTTATGCCGTGCGCGCGGCCGGGCTGCTCATCACAGTGGTTGGTGCCGCCTTTCTCACCGGCGTGGCCTGACGGGTAATTTAGGTCCTCTTCCATACATGCACCAATGAACAACTGGATCCGCGAACCCCTGCTCCACTTCTTCTTGCTGGGTGCGGCCATTTTCGTGCTGTTCGCACTATTCGACCCTTCTCCGCGTCCGCGATCTGTAAATGCGATTGTCGTTTCCGACGACGATGCACGCCGGCTTATTGCGCAATTCGAGGCGGTGTGGCGTAGGCGACCGTCGGAGCGGGAGCTCGATCACATGATCTCCAAGTTCGTGCGCGAGGAGGTCTACGTCCGCGAAGCCCTGGCGCTCGGCCTCGACAAGGACGACGCGGTGATCCGACGCCGCCTGCAGATGAAGATGGAATTCCTGACTGAGAGCGGCGCAGAGGCGGCAAAGCCCGACGACGCAACCCTGCAGGCGCATCTGAACGCCAAATCAGATCGGTTCGCCCAGCCGTCGCTTGTCGCATTCGATCAAATTCTGCTGGAGGAAGGCATCGGGGAAGATGAAGTGTCAAAAATCAAGGACAAGCTGAGCGGTGGTGAGCCCTCCGAAAACTTCGCCCGCTCCAGTCTGTTGCCATCGCAGTTTCGTCTCAGCCCGGAAAAGACAGTCGAGAGCACGTTCGGTACCGGTTTTTTCGAGGCCGTCTTTGCGTTCCCCATAGCGGAGTGGTCCGGTCCGGTCAGGTCGCCGTTCGGCCTGCATCTCGTCCGCGTGACACAGCGTCGGGAGGAACGACTTCCCGCTCTTTCCGAAATCCGCGAGAAAGTGGAAGAGGACTGGCGCTCGAACCTGTCGACGCGGCTGCGTGAAGAGCGGTTCGAGGCTCTTCTGTCCCGATACACGGTTAGCCGGCCAGATCCTGCTGCGGTCTTGAAACCATGATCGTCCGTATCGTTCTGTTTGTGATGCTATCCCTATCAGCCTGCTTGGGTGCAACACGAGCGCAGGCGCATGCGCTGGAGCCCGGCTTCCTCGAACTGCAGCACATCGGCGGGGACGAGTGGCGTGTGACCTGGCGCAAGCCCCAGGTTGCTGGAAGGCCAATGCCGATCGATGCCCTTCTCCCGGATAATTGCCAGCCGCGCCAGGGACCCCCACCAAGCTTCGATGGCCGAGCCTTCATCACCGGATGGATCGCCGCCTGCCGGGGCGGACTTGCCGGCGGAACGATCCGCATCGAGGGATTGGATCGCACGCGCACCGATGTTCTGGTGCGCTACACGCTTGCTCAACAGGTATCAGCCAGGGCCATGCGCCTCACGGCAGCTTCACCCGGCTTTGTCGTTCCGGCAGCGCCCAGCGCGTATGCGGTCGTCAATAGTTATTTTGCACTCGGTGTCGACCATATCCTGAAAGGCGTCGACCACCTGATGTTCGTGTTCCTGCTCCTGCTTCTCATCCGAGATTGGTGGAAGCTGTTGGCAGCGGTGACCTCTTTCACAGTCGCGCACAGCCTCTCGCTCGCTGCGGCAAGCCTCGGCTGGATTGTCGTGCCAGCCCCTCCCGTGGAAGCCATCGTGGCGCTCTCGATCGTGTTCCTCGCTTCCGAACTGCTTCATCCTACGGGCGAGGAAAAGCGGCTCTCAGAGCGCTACCCGTGGGTCGTAGCATTCGCCTTTGGACTTCTGCATGGGCTGGGCTTCGCACGCGCGCTGCTCGAAGTTGGCCTTCCCGAAGGCGAGGTTCCGCTGGCACTCCTCGCCTTCAATGTCGGGGTCGAGGCCGGCCAGCTCCTGTTCATTGTTGTCATTCTAGGGCTCGGTGTTGCGCTCGCACGACTCTATCCCAGCGTTGCACGATCTTTCGTCGCTCCTGCGTCTAATGGCCTGAGAGTTGTCTCATACGGTTTTGGAACGCTGGCCGCGTTCTGGGTCGTTCAGCGCGTGGCGGGGTTCATGGCATGAGGGGGTTCTTACTATGTTGTCTGCTCGTATTGATGCCTACACAGGCATTCGCGCATGACGCTTTTGGTGACCTGGGTCCCTTCTATTCGAGCTTTTTGCATCCCCTCGCAGATCCGCTTCAAGGCGCACTCATTATCGGAACAGCGGCGTTTCTGGCGTCTCGCTCACTTGATGCAGCCCGGGTTGGACTTCCCGCTTTCCTCTTCTCGTCGGCCGCTTCTTACATTCTCTTCGGTTGGTTTCTTGGATTGACGGCGTCTCCTGTTCTCCTTGCATCGCTAGCCGTTATCGTCGGCCTTTCCTCTGCCTTGCCCGAACATTGGGTGTCGGCGTGGATGGGCGTTCTGATCGTCTCGGCAACTGGCGCAGGTGTCGGTCTTGCGCCGGGTGCGCCGCCCACAGGAAGCGCCCCCCAGCAAGCGTTTCTTGGCACACTCCTCGGCATTGCGGTGCTCGCGACACTCGTCTGGGCTGGCCTCGAAAGCGGAGCAAAGCGTATCTCATGGATCGTGCCCTTGATTGCCGGATCCTGGGTCGCTGCCGTTGGGATTCTGGTTGCTGCTTTTTCGCTCTGATCCAATTGGCGTGGGTACAGTTCCGAAAATGCTCTGCGCCTTGGCAGTATGACGCTTGGCTACCGCTATTGAACGGAGTGGCGGGGCCATAAAATCTGTGACGTTGGTTCCTGCAGTTTCTTCGGAGTCAAATGGCAGACTGCCTGGCAGCCACGCGGCTGGAATGGCTTTCAGGGGCTCAAGCGTTGCGCCTGCTCCTCTCGATCCGAGTTGGAGAGCTTCGCAACCAATCCCGCGCCAGCATCACGTCTGTAAATGTCGGGACGAAATTCGACTTCGCCATCCCCGTTAGACCAAGCGGTCAGATAGACAAAGCGCACCGGAACCGGCGCCTTCAAATCGACATCGACAGGCTGGTTGCTCGCGAGAACGCGAGCGATTTCCGCACGTCCCCAACCGGGCATGTCACGCAGCACCCATGCGGTGAGATCGTCGACATTCTCAACGCGCACACAGCCTGCACTGATGGCCCGCCGGTGTTGTCTGAACAGCTTCTTCATCGGAGTGTCGTGCATATAGACCCTATGCTCGTTGGGCATATCGAGACGGATCAGGCCCAGCGCGTTCCATTCCCCCGGGTCCTGGCGGAACTTGAGATTTGCGACAGCGGCGGAATTCCAATTTATGCCCTCGCTTGCAAGCTCTTCGCCCTGCCAGTCGCGCAAAACGCGGATGTTTTCCCGTCTCAGATATTCAGGGTCACGACGCAAGCGCGGAATGAGGTCCAGCCGCGCAACGCTCTCCGGCACATGCCAGTACGGGAAGAAATTCACAGCGCGGATTGACGCGCTGACGCTGGGGGTCTGCCGCTCCAACCGCCCGACGATGACGCGGTGGCGTCGCCCAACCCGACCCCTCTCCACGGCCTCGAGTTGAAAGGCAGGAATGTTCACGACGATATACCGCTTGGCTGACTGGACCGAGCTCGACAATTCGCGGATCCTGGCAATGTTGGTGCGCAACTGTGCCAAGCGGACCGAGGCTGGAATATTGAGTTCTTCGATCGTTGGTCGATCCACAACACCGGTCGCACGCAGACCGTGCCGCACCTGGAAGCGCTGCAACGCCGAGCGCAACCCTCCACCGTTTGTCTTCGACAGATCCCCGCTCAGGCTAAGTCGTTGCGCCAATAGCGACGCTCTTTGACCACCTTCTTCCGGGTGAAAACTCGGTCCGCCAGGAATTGTAGGCCACCCACCGCTGGCAACGATCTGTCTATGCCGAGCCTCAGCGAGTTGGAGACCGCGCAGCGTCTCGGCGCTAAGCAGGGGCTGCGGATCTGATCGCAGTTCGAAGCTCTCCGCCTGCGCACTTTCGCGTGCTTGGCGAGAGGTGGGCTCGCTCGATTGATAACTGCTGCCGCCTGACGAATTTGATGTTGCACAGCCAACAAGCAGAAGGCCGGTCGTACAAAATGCGACATGAGCCAGTAGCCGTGAGATTGCGTGGTGTTGTTTGGGTTCTCCTCGTGCGGATCGATTCCTTTGGCTGATCATGGATCGATCGCAAACAGCACCGCAGACCGAACGCTTCGCCGTTTCGGATAACGGCAGCGGAGAGCCGCATCTGCTCCCATCGGGACCCCAACGCATGACGAAATACCAGCAATGCCTCAACTATTCGACTTACAGTATGCCATTTCCTGCAGCTGAAAGCGTTAATATAGGCACTTTCTCAAATCCTGTCGCTTGCGCCTCGACAGGGACATCCTTGCCTCCAAGGGAAGCCCGATACTGACATCACGATCCGTCCGCACGCATCGTCAACCTGAATGCACCCAATCCGTTGCGACAATCGAATTCGCCATCTGCGCTCGGGTCAGTCGAGTTCGTAGTCCTCGACCAGCCGGGTGCCAGCGGGAGGCGTGAATTCAAAATCTCCTGTCGTGAATTTCGGATCTGCGGTCCACGTAAAGACATTGCTTTGGACTTGCGCAGATGTATCGCGCCGGCGGCTGATGAGCTTGCAAGGCAGTGGCAAGTCGCCTTGCGCAATCCAGACGTCCCAGCTGTCATCCATGCGATCAACGGAGAATTTGCGACATTCCTGTCCTGCAATCTCTTCGACAGCCCCCTTGTCGAGGACTCTTACATCCTCACCAACTGCTTCGAGATAGTCGACCGTCCAGAAGAAATCGACAATGCGCGCCTGCTGCGCGAGGATGCCGGTTGCTCCGTACATCGTTCCAATAATTGTGTCCCGCGCTGGAAGTTGCATGTACTTGCCGCTTCGCGGGCGGAAGACAGTCAGTATCTTGCCGTCGGATACGTAGATCGTCGTTTGGCCGTCGACCGCGGCCTCGACGCGAAAAAGGTTCGGTTTGCGGATCTGAAAGCGGGCGCTGCCACTTTTTCCGAGTGCTTTGACTTCCCCGGCGTCTCTGACCGTAGTTCGAAACTCCAGGTCGGTCGCTTCGCGCAGATAGGAATGCATGCGCCTCAGCGCAGCCGCCGCACTTGCCACGCGCGGATCGGCAGCGTTTTCGGACTTCGCCGCCGCCCCCAGCGAATCTCCGGCGACAGCTTGGGGAAGATGTGCAGCCGAGGCGAGCAGGCACACAACCACAGCCGAGGTGAGCGACGTGCAAAGATGCGGCTTGATCCGCCGTAGCGCGGCATGGGTGTTTTGCAGCAGACCACGGGAGGGGCGGCCGCAAACCGCACTGAATTTCGAAACGCAGGACATCTTGCTACTCCGGGCCGCCAACCGCGTGGGTGAGGCATGGCCTAAACCAAGCCTGTCTTCTGAAACTTCTGCGCGGATTCACCAACGACCTGAGAGCGGCGTCAAGACAGTCCCTCGATTGGACTTAAGGAACCCGCAGGCGCCATTAAGTCCCATGGCTGATTTTCCGATCTGCGATCAGCGAGGTCAACGCGATGACATGGACGCGCACAGCCATGGCACTTGTGATCTGTGCACCCCGGCGGCGCAGAAACTTTCAATCCGCAAACTCGCGCACCGCAGGCTTTACGACACCCTATGATACCGCGAGGCCGAGCCGTTGGCGCACGGAACCGGCAACCGCGATTCTGAGTCTGTCAGGTGTGACTATCTGGGTTTGCGCGACTTATATCGCTTCACGTCCTCCTTGGAGACTTCGCCATCATCCACCAATGCCTTCAGGCAGGTCTTGGAAAGGAGGTCTTGCGATCGTCTCATGCACGAACGCAGGGAGCTACTGCCGACCGCATGCTGACTACAATGCGCGAAGTAATCGTTTCTACAAGCGGTCTTTATTCGCTGCGTGATCAGAGCGTGTGCATCGCCAGCGAACAGCACGAGCACCAGCACAGCACAAGAGCGCTTGACGGAAAGCTTGCGCACTACGTTTTGCATCATCACCCTGCCCCCCGTATTACTTTCCTTCCGCATCGGCGCTTCGAGAACCGATGTCTCATCAACGTAACATCAAGGGCTCTGGCAGTCTCCGGCAATCTGGCTCGAGGCGAAGGAAATCCACCTGAGAGTGTCGTCCGGCGCACCCTGAACCGGGCGAGACGCACGGTCATCAGGCGAGACGCATTGGTCTTCGCCCGAGCAGCTCAGCGCATGCGTTGGCGGATATGACCGAGCAGGCGCGAGACCGCCG
>CAZDNY010000026.1:0-14483 GCA_964506885.1 uncultured Hyphomicrobiaceae bacterium
GAGGCGATCGACGAGCGGCTCAAGGCCTTGAAGCTGACAATCCGCAACGCGCCGTTGGGGCAGGAAACGGTGGCCGGCCCGTGCCTTTTCACGGGGGTACCCGCCAAGGAGTATGTACTGATCGCGCGCGCCTATTGACGGCGTGCCGACGGTTCGGTGACCGGGGCCATCCGCCTGCCTTGATGGTGCCGCCTCGTCCTGTCATGGGACATGATTGCGATGACGCGCCAGAGGGAGATTGTGAGAATGAGTGTTTCGGATGGACCGGCGGGCGCCACCGCCGCGCACACCGCCGCCACGGCTCCGGGCCGCACGGCACCTTTCTCGCCCTTCGAATGGATGCTCGCCGGACGCTATCTGCGCGCGCGCCGCAAGGAAGGCTTCATCTCGGTCATCGCCGGGTTTTCCTTCGTCGGGATCATGCTGGGCGTGGCGACGCTGATCATCGTGATGGCGGTGATGAACGGGTTCCGCAAGGACCTGTTCTCCAAGATCCTCGGCCTCAACGGCCACGTGATCGTGATGAAGATCGGCGAACCTTTCTCCGACTACGCCGACATGCGCAAGCGCGTCGAGCAGGTTCCCGGTGTACAGGTGGCCATCCCGCTGATCGAGGGGCAGGTGATGGTGTCATCTGCGGTGCAGGCGACCGGCGGACTGGTGCGTGGCATCGATGAAGCGTCGCTGCGTCATCTGCCGCTGGTATGGGACAACGTTCGCGCGGGTTCGCTGGAGGGGTTCGATACGCAGCGCACGATCGCGATCGGCCAGCGGCTCGCCAACCAGTTGCGGGTGACGGCAGGGGATACGATCACGCTGGTCTCGCCGCGAGGGGCGACGACACCGTTCGGGACGGCACCGCGCTCCAAGCCCTATACGATCTCTGCGGTCTTCGAACTCGGCATGTCGGAATACGACCGCATGATGGTGTTCATGCCACTTGGCGAAGCGCAGCGCTATTTCTCCAAGGGCGATCAGGTGGACGTTCTGGAGGTCGTGGTCGACGACCCCGAAGCGGTCGGCCGCTATTCGGAGGAGATTCGGCGCGTGGGCGGGCCGACGGTCCAGGTCAACGACTGGCGCCATCGCAACGAGACGTTCTTCACGGTGCTCGAGGTCGAACGCAACGTGATGTTCATCATCCTGTCGCTGATCGTGCTGGTGGCGGCGCTGAACATCATCTCCGGCCTGATGATGCTGGTGAAGGACAAGGGTCGAGACATCGCGATCCTGCGCACGATGGGTGCGACCAAGGGCGCGATCATGCGCGTGTTTCTCATCACCGGGGCTTCGATCGGAATTGTAGGCACCATTGCGGGGTTCGTTCTCGGCGTGGTGTTCTGCTGGAACATCGAAAATATCCGCGAATTTGTCGCCTGGCTCACGAACACCCAGATCTTCGATCCCACGGTCTATTATCTCAACAAGCTGCCGGCGGATATCGATCCGGTCGAAACGGGCTATATCGTCGTGATGGCGATGGCGCTTTCCGTTCTGGCGACGCTGTATCCGTCATGGCGGGCGTCCAGGCTCGATCCCGTCGAAGCCTTGCGTTACGAGTGAGGTGCGACGTGGAGCATCCCCAACCCATTCATCCGCACACGAGCCTGCAGCAAGCGGTGCTCGAGCTGATCGATCTGAAGCGGTCCTTCCGCCAGGGCCCGCGCGAGATCCATGTCCTCAACGGCGCATCGGCGCGGCTGATGCCGGGCGAGGCGGTGGCGTTGGTGGGACCTTCGGGTGCGGGCAAGTCGACGTTACTGCACATCGCGGGACTGCTGGAACAGCCCGACGGCGGGCACGTCATCATGGGCGGGCGTGATTGTGCGAAGATGGATGACGGGCAACGCACGGCCGTGCGGCGCAGCCAGGTGGGTTTCGTCTACCAGTTCCACCAGTTGCTGCCGGAGTTCTCCGCACTGGAGAACGTTGTCATCCCGCAGATGATCCTGGGGCGATCGCGGCGCGAAGCGGAAAAGCGCGCGCGCGAGTTGCTGGGCACGTTGGGGCTTGCCGAGCGAGTCGAACACCGGCCGGCCGAGTTGTCGGGCGGCGAACAGCAGCGCACCGCGATCTGCCGGGCACTTGCGAATTCACCGCGCCTGCTGCTGGCCGACGAGCCGACCGGCAATCTCGATCCCAAGACGTCGGAACGTGTCTTCCACGAATTGATTTCGCTGATCCGGCGGACCGGCGTGGCGGCGCTGATTGCGACGCATAACATCGAACTGGCGCATCGCATGGACCGCGTGCTGCAGTTGTCGGACGGGATGCTGCGCGAACTGCCACGTGGCGTGCACGGCTGAAGCGGCTTTTCGTGCCAGCGTCGGCCCGGCGTGCGCGCCGAGCGGCGCTCACTCCACGCCGATCAGGCGATCGACAGGTGCGTAATCGTCGGTGAGCCGCATTGCGCCCAACGCGGTGCTCGCCTCGGCGATTTTCGCGTCGCTCCAACGCCGCCAGGTGTTGTCCTCACCCAGCGTGATGCTGCCGGCCGGCGAGGGCCTTTGCAGGCCGGCGATTACGAAGGTCGCGCGGCGCTCATCGGGGCGCGCATCGCCCCAGAACTCGACGACAGGGAATAGCCGCTGCAAGGTGGCGATGATCGACAGCGCAAAGCGCGGTCGCAGGCTGTGATCGACGACGTTCATGACATAGATGCCGTGCGGTTTGAGTCGCGACTGCACCAGCGCCATGAATTCGTGCGTGACGAGGTGAGGCGGTACGGCGATGTCGTGGAAGGCATCGCCCACGACGATGTCATAAGTGCCGGCAGGGTCGCGGGCCAGGGTTGCGCGGGCGTCGGCATGGCGGACCGTGATGTTGCCGGGCGTGCCCAGCCACATCCGTTCGCGTGCGATCCCCGTCACGGCGGGGTCGAGTTCGGATACGGTGATCTGCGCGCCGGGTTTTGCCGCAGCCCAGGCGCGCGGGATGGTATAGGCACCGCCGCCGACGAAAAACGCTGCAAGGCCTGCTCCGCCATCGGGAAGGTGGGTTTCCATCAATGCGTTCTGCATCACGGCATAGGGGCTGACGAGCGCGGTCGGGCTTGCGCGCACATTGATGCCGTGGGCGAGATGATCGAGCACCAGGACACGGGCGTCGGTTCCCAGTTGTTCGGAGATGTCGTCGATGCGGATGCAGTAGTACTGGCTTTCGCGCGTGCAGTTGGAGTGGAAGGCGGCCGTGGCGAAGCCTGCAGGCAGCACGACGGCGGCGAGTAGCACGGCGACGGCGACGGGGCTCTTGAGCGCGCCGCGGGTGCGTGTGCGTCCATGCCAGAACAGCGCTGCCGACATGACGAGGTAGAGCGCGGCGATGGCCAAGAGCGAGCGGATGGTGCCGAGCCAGGCGATCAGCAGGTATCCTGAGATGAGCGTGCCGAGGATCGAGCCGAACGCACCGGCGGCGTAGAAGATGCCGAGTGTGCGTGCCATGGCCCGGGGCTGGGCGTCGATAGCGAGCTTGGTGAGCACGGGAGAGGGGATGCCGACGAACACGCTGGGTGCGAAAAACAGCATGGTCGTGATGACGAGGATGGTCGGGACCGCGCCGAGGCCTGCGGCGATCACGGGGCCGGCTACGATGCGGATGAGGATGAGGCTGGCGGCTGTCGTTGCGGCGGCTGCCAGGAGTGCCCATGCGACTGCGCGCTCCGCTTTGGCCGAGGACCAGCCGGCGATGATGCCGCCCCACCAGTGGCCGAGCGAAAAGCCGGCCAGGACGACGGCAATGATGGCGGTCCAGGTGTAGAGCGACATGCCCAGATAGGGCGCGATCATGCGTCCTGCGATGATCTCGACGGCGAGGCCGGCCGCGGCGGTCAGCGTGGCGAGGACGAGATAGAGCCGGACGGTGGCGCGAGAAGAATCGCGCGCGCCGTTGGCGGTGGTGGTGTCGTCCTCGTCTCGTGGAGTGCTCCGGCCCGGAGGGGGGGCTGCCGTCATCCTGCGCTCATCTCCTGCGGTGCCGCACGATCAACTGTTGTCTTCGTGCCTAGCCGACGGGATGCGGCCGGGCAAGCCTCATTGCGGCGCGCCGGCGCGGGTTGCGGCACGGCACGATGCTGCGGTGCAATGATTTCCGGGCTTGGACCTTCGCTGAGCGATGCTTAGGCTCGGTGGCCCGAGGACAGCGATGGAGCAGGGTATGCGAGCGGCAAATGGGCAGGTTGCGGGTGCGATCCTGGCAGTGGCGATGATCTCGTTGTGCGGTGGTGCCGTCGATGCAATTGCACAAGAGGTGTCCCAGAAAATCGATCCGCGGCTCAGCGAGATCATCGCCGGGCCGCATCGCTCGGAGAAAGACAAGGCGCGGGACATGTATCGTCACCCGGCCGAGACACTCGCCTTCTTCGGCCTCAAGCCGGATATGACGGTGGTTGAGATCTGGCCGGGTGGAGGCTGGTACACCGACATCATCGCGCCCTACGTGAAGGGCCAAGGCAAGTACTACGCAGCGGGCCGCAATCGCGATGCGAAGGAAGACCGCATCCAGGCCTCGATCAAGCGCTACGACGACAAGCTTGCAGCAAACCCCGGGTTGTTCGGCGAGGTGATCGTCACCGAGCTGTCGCAGACGAAGGGTGACATCGCGCCGGCAGGCTCGGCCGACATGGTCTTGACGTTCCGCAACATTCACAACTGGATGAAGTTCGGGTTCGAGAAGGCGATCTTTGCCGCCATGTTCAAGGCTCTGAAGCCGGGCGGCGTCCTGGGCGTCGTCGAGCACCGCGCGGACCCCGACGAGTTCCCCGATCCGCAGGCGCTGTCGGGATATGTCCATGTCGAGCAGGTCAAGCAGATGGCGCGCCAAGCGGGTTTCGAATTCGTGGCGGCCTCGGAGGTGAATGCCAATCCCAAGGACACCCGAAAGCATCCCAAAGGTGTGTGGACGCTGCCGCCGTCGCTGCGCCTCAAGGATCAGGACAAGGACAAGTACCTGGCGATCGGCGAGAGCGACCGGATGACCTTGCTGTTCCGCAAGCCTTGACGTTGCGGGCGCAAACGGGTGGTGGATTGCGTGGGTAATCAGGCGCTATGCCGCATTTTCCCGTGGTGTTGCGGTGGCGTGCGTCCGGCGACAGGCTAACTTGACCGTATGACCGAGACGATTCGCCAGACCGCTGACAACGGCTCCGCCGCGCCCGCCTTGCCGCGCTATATCCCGCTCAAGGTGCATTCCGCCTATTCGCTGCTCGAAGGCGCGCTGCCGATCGGCAAGCTTGCCAAGCTGGCGGCGGCCAATGGCTATCCGGCCATCGCGCTCACCGACACCAACAACATGTTCGGCTGTCTGGAGTTCTCCGAGAAGCTGTCGGGGGCGGGGATACAACCTATTGCCGGCATCTCGCTGGCGGTCGATTTCGGAGAGCGGGCCGATCACGATCCGTTGCTGCCGCAGGCGGCCCCGCGCGGTTCGGGGTTCGATCCGCGCGCCGATGGGCTCATCACGCTGCTCGCGATGGACGAAGATGGCTACGCCTCGCTGATGAAGCTCGCCAGTCGCGCCTTCCTGGGGCCGGGCGAGAACGAACCACCGCACGTGAAGTTCGCCGAGGTGATGACGAACGCCAAGGGCGTGATCTGCCTGACCGGTGGTCCGGACGGGCCGATCGACCGGGCGCTTTACGAAGGCCAGCTGCAGACCGCCGAACAGCGGCTTTCCGCGCTCGCTCAAGTTTTCGGCGACCGGCTCTATGTCGAGTTGCAGCGTCATGGCACGTCGGGTGAACGCGATGTCGAGCCGCAGCTCATCAATCTTGCCTACGCGCACGCGTTGCCGCTCGTCGCCACCAACGAGGTCTATTTCGCCACTCCGGACGATTATGAAGCCCACGATGCGCTGCTGTGTATCGCCGAGGGCCGCTATGTCGTCGAAGACAACCGGCGCCGCGTGACACGCGAGCATTATTTCAAGAGCGCCGACGAGATGGTGAAACTGTTCGCCGATCTGCCCGAGGCGCTGCAGAACACCGTCGAGATCGCGCTGCGCTGCGCCTATCGGCCGAAGGGGCGCAAGCCGATCCTGCCGCGGTTCGTCGCCGGCGACGACAGCGTCAGCGAGATCGAGCAATTCCGGCTGGAAGCCGCGGAGATGAAGCGGCAGGCGGAGGAAGGGCTGGCGGCACGGCTCGAAGCCAACCCGCTGGCGCCGGGTTTCACGCTCGAAGACTACCAAAAGCGCCTCGCCTACGAGGTGGACGTCATCACCCGCATGAAGTTCCCCGGTTACTTCCTGATCGTTGCGGACTTCATCAAGTGGGCGAAGGCGAACGGTATCCCGGTGGGGCCGGGGCGCGGCTCGGGCGCGGGCTCGCTGGTGGCGTGGGCCCTCACCATCACCGATCTCGATCCGCTGCGGTTCGGGCTGCTGTTCGAGCGGTTCCTCAATCCGGAACGTATCTCGATGCCGGACTTCGACGTCGACTTCTGCCAGGACCGGCGCGACGAGGTGATCCGCTATGTGCAGGACAAATACGGGCACGACCGGGTCGCGCAGATCATCACGCACGGCAAGCTGCAGGCGCGCGCGGTGCTGCGCGACGTCGGTCGCGTTTTGCAGATGCCCTATGGCCAGGTCGACCGGCTGTGCAAGCTGGTGCCCAACAATCCGGCCAACCCGGTAACGCTGCCCGAAGCGATCGCGGGCGAGCCCAAGCTGCAGGAAGAGCGCGATCGCGAGCCGATCGTGGCGCGGCTTCTGGAAATCGCGCAGAAGCTCGAGGGGCTTTACCGGCACGCATCGACGCATGCGGCGGGCATGGTGATCGGCGACCGGCCGCTCGACGAACTCGTGCCGATGTACAAGGACCCCAAGTCCTCTACGCCCGTCACCCAGTTCAACTGGAAGATGGTGGAAGCCGCAGGGCTTGTGAAGTTCGACTTCCTCGGGCTGAAGACGCTGACCGTGCTGCAAAAGGCGGTCGAGTTCGTCAGACAAGGCCGGGGCATCGTGATCGACCTGCCGAGCCTGCCGCTCGACGACAAGAAGAGCTACGAGCTTCTGGCGCGGGCCGATACGGTCGGCGTGTTCCAGCTGGAATCGACGGGCATGCGCGAAAGCCTGAAAAAGCTGCGCCCCGACCGATTCGAAGACATCATCGCCATGGTGGCGCTCTACCGCCCCGGCCCGATGGATAACATCCCGACCTACATCAACCGCAAGCACGGCGAGGAGCCGGTCGATTATCTGCACGACATGCTGAAGGGCATCCTAGAAGAGACCTACGGCGTCATCATCTACCAGGAGCAGGTGATCCAGATCGCGCAGGTGATGGGCGGCTATACGCTGGGCCAGGCCGACATGCTCCGGCGTGCGATGGGCAAAAAGGACCGGGACGAGATGGCGCGGCAGCAGGCGCGCTTCGTCGAAGGCGCGCTGGAAAAGGGCGTGAAGAAGGAGGACGCGGCCTACATCTTCGAACTGGTCAACAAGTTCGCGGGCTACGGCTTCAACAAGTCCCACGCCGCCGCCTACGCGCTGGTCAGCTATCACACCGCCTACATGAAGGCGAACTTCCGCGAGGAGTTCCTGGCGGCCTCGATGACGCTCGACATGTCGAACACCGACAAGCTCGCCATGTTCGTTTCCGAAGCGGCAAGGAGCGGTATCGCCGTCAAGCCGCCGTCGATCAACGAAAGCGAGATCGCGTTCCTGCCCGAGCCGCCGGCGGCAGCCGAGGCCGGCGCGGACGGCCGCGAGCCGCGCGGGGCGATCCGCTATTCGCTGGCGGCGCTGAAGAACATCGGCCAGTCGGCCGTTGAAACGATCGTGGCGGCGCGGCAGGAGAAAGGGCCGTACCAGTCGCTGGGTGATTTCGCATCGCGCATCAGTCCCAAGGCGCTCAACAAGCGCGCGATCGAGACGATGAGCAAGGCGGGCGCGTTCGATTGCGTCGAGACGAACCGGGCCGCGGTGGCGGCCAATGCCGACACGATCCTCAACGAGGCGAACGCGGCGGCCAAGGACGAGGACGTCGGCCAGCACTCCATGTTCGGCGCCATGGTCCAAGCCGATGGCGGCGGCCCTGGTTCCTTGACGCTCAAGCCGACGCGGGCCTGGACTCCGATGGAGAAACTGACGGCAGAATTCGAGGCGGTCGGCTTCTACCTGTCGGGGCATCCGCTCGATCAGTACGAAGGCGCGTTGGCGAAGCTCGGTATCAAGCGCTATGCCGACTTCGAAGCTTCGGCCGACTACGGCTCCAACGTGGCGCGGCTCGCCGGCATCGTCGTCTCGGCGCGCGAGCGCAAATCGCAGAAGGGCAACAAGTTCGCCTTTGCGATGTTCTCCGACATGAGCGGCCAGTTCGAGGCGGTGGTGTTCTCCGACACGCTCAATGCCTGTGGGCACCTGTTGAAGGCGGGCACGCCGGTGGTGATCACGGTCGAAGCCGAGCGCGACGGCGACACGCTGAAGATGCGCGTGCAGTCGCTGGAAGCGCTCGATGACGTGGCGGCCAGCGTGCAGCGCGGCCTGAAGCTGGTGCTGGATGCCGACATCGTGGCGCGTCAGCGCGACTGGAAGGCGGAGATCGTAGAGCGGCTGATCCCGAGGGCCCAGAACGGGCGCAAGGGCGGGGAAATCCGCATCGTGATGGCGGTGCCGGACCGGGGCCGTGAGCTGGAGTTCGTGGTGCCGGGCTCCTATGACGTCTCCCCGCAACAGGCCGGCGCCCTGTCGACCGTGCCGGGCGTGCTCGAGGTGGTGGAGGTTTAGGGCCGGGGGGGCTTGGCGCCAGGTGCCTCATCTGGCCGTTCTGCGGCTCAGCCTCTCTTGCCTTTCTCCCCGACTTCAGCCATAAGGCGGCCATCCCACACGTGACCCCACGCGCTGGCCGGATTGAAAGCCCCGGTCGGACGCTCCGGTGGGCATTTGGCATTTCTGGATAAATCCAATTCAGATCAATGCCTTATCGCCTTCTCAGGGTTGCGGAGGTTCAACCGGAAAAGGAAGATACGATGGCGCTGCCCACGTTCAACATGCGTCAGCTCTTGGAAGCTGGCGTGCACTTCGGCCACCAGGCCCACCGCTGGAACCCCAAGATGGCGACGTTCATCTTCGGTGCCCGCAACAACGTCCACATCATCGATCTGACCCAGACGACGCCGATGCTGCATCAGGCGCTGGTGAAGATTTCCGACACCGTCGCCGGCGGCGGGCGCGTGCTGTTCGTGGCGACCAAGCGGGCGGCGTCCGACTCGATCGCGGATGCCGCGCAGCGCTCGGCGCAGTACTTCATCAACCACCGCTGGCCGGGCGGCACGCTGACCAACTGGAAGACGATCTCGCAGTCGATCCGCCGTCTGCGCCAGCTCGACGACATCCTCGCCGATCCGCAGGGGCGCACGAAGAAGGAAATCCTCAACCTGACGCGCGAGCGCGACAAGCTGAACCTGGCGCTGGGCGGTATCAAGGACATGGGCGGTACGCCCGACCTGCTGTTCGTGATCGACACCAACAAGGAGCACATCGCCATCAAGGAAGCCAAGAAGCTCGGCATTCCGATCGTGGCGATCGTCGATACGAACTGCGATCCCGACGGCATCGACTTCCCGATCCCGGGCAACGACGACGCCGGCCGCGCCATCACGCTTTACTGCGATCTCATCGCACGGGCCGCGATCGATGGCCTGGAGCGCAGCCAGCAGGCCGCGGGTATCGACATCGGCGCCGCCGAGAAGCCGGCAGCCGAGGCTCTGCCGGTCGCGTTCAAGGGGATCGAGGGACCGCGCGGCGAGCCCGACGACCTCAAGCGCATCGCGGGCATCGACGTGAAGCTGGAGCAGCGCCTCAACGATGCCGGCGTGTTCCATTTCTGGCAGATCGCCGATCTGGATGCCGAGCAGGCCGCAGCGCTCGATAATCAGCTCAAGCTGGGTGGCCGCATCGCGTCCGAGAACTGGCCGGCGGAAGCCAAGAAGCTGGTCGACGCCCAAGCCGCCTGAGGGTTTGCGGCGGGGCGCTCAGCCATTCCTCCCATCGTCCTGGCGGGCGGTGGCCGAGGGGGGGGGGTGAGCGTGGGCGCCGCGGCTCAGTAACGAACGAAGACGCGTGCGGGGGCAGTCCGGTCCCCGCTGTCACGCCACTTTCATGTCGCGGGCGCATTCGAATGCCGCGCCTGCCAACCGATGGACGACCCATGACCCAGATTTCCGCATCCCTCGTGAAAGAGCTGCGCGAGCGCACCGGCGCCGGCATGATGGACTGCAAGAAGGCGCTTACCGAGAACAACGGCGATATCGAAGCCGCAATCGACTGGCTGCGGGCCAAGGGCCTGTCGAAGGCCGCCAAGAAGGCCGGGCGCACGGCTGCTGAGGGTCTGGTCGGCATCGTCACCGACGGCGCCAAGGGCGCGATCGTCGAGGTCAATTCGGAGACCGACTTCGTTGCGCGCAACGAGCAGTTCCAGAAGATGGTGGCGGGTATCGCGTCGCTGGCCATCGAAGCCGGCGGCGATGCCGACAAGCTGGCCGCAATGACTTTCCCGGGCTCGAAGCTGACGGTCGATGAGTATCTCAAGGAAACCATCGCCACGATCGGCGAGAACATGACGCTGCGGCGGACGGCGACCGTGTCGGTCGACAAGGGCGTGGTGGCCGGCTACGTGCACTCCGGCGTGACGCCTGAACTGGGCAAGATCGCCGCGCTGGTCGGCCTGGAGAGCGAAGGCAAGGCCGACGCACTGGCAGCACTCGGCCGCCAGATCGCGATGCATATCGCGGCCACCAAGCCGATCGCGCTCAACATCGACAGCGTGCCGGCGGACGTGCTGGAGCGTGAAAAGGCGATCCTGGCGGAAAAGAACCAGGGCAAGCCGGATCATGTCCTGGAGAAGATCTTCCAGTCGAGCCTGAAGAGCTTCGCCAAGGAGCACTGCCTGCTCGACCAGCCGAGCATCTTCGATACCTCCAAGACCATCGCGCAGATGGTCAAGGA
Source organism: uncultured Hyphomicrobiaceae bacterium (assembly GCA_964506885.1). Lineage (GTDB taxonomy): Bacteria > Pseudomonadota > Alphaproteobacteria > Rhizobiales > Hyphomicrobiaceae > JAEUMD01. The sequence goes on from CAZDNY010000026.1 coordinate 10,945, forward strand.
AGCCGAGAAGGACGCCGGTGGTGCTATCGCGCTGAAGACCTTCGTGTTCTACGTGCTGGGCGAGGGCATCGAGAAGGGTGAAGGCGACGATTTCGCCGACGAGGTCGCCAAGATGGCTGGCGGCTAGTTTGCCCGACCTCGCAGGGTTTGACGCGGCCGGTTCCTCAGGGACCGGCCGTTTGCTTGTCGAAATCAGCACCGATTGGCGAAAAGTTCGCCGGATTGGGTGTTTTTTACCCTTCGGGCAGTGCCATTCACCGGCAAATTGGGGTATGGCGTGCGGCGGACTAACGGTGGCTCCAGCTCGGTTTCGCCAGGCGTTCGGGGGGCGGGAGCATCGGTGGAGGGACAGATGGCGGCATCGCAAACACCCCTGAAATACAAGCGTCTGCTGTTGAAGCTGTCAGGCGAAGCGCTGATGGGCAAGGCGGGCTACGGGATCGATACGGCGGTCGTCGACCGGCTCGCGCGAGACGTGGCCGAGGCGGTCGGAGCCGGGGCTGAGATCGCCATCGTGATCGGCGGCGGCAACATCTTCCGCGGCCTGCAAGGCGCGGCGGGCGGCATGGAGCGGGCTACGGCCGATTACATGGGCATGCTGGCCACTGTCATGAATTGCCTTGCTTTTCAGGGTGCGCTCGAGAAGCTGAAGGTGTCCGCCAGGGTCCAGTCGGCGATCCCGATGCCGACGGTGTGCGAAAGCTACGTCCGGCCAAAGGCCATGCACCATCTGCGCAAAGGACGCGTAGTGATCTTTGCCGCCGGAACAGGAAATCCGTTTTTCACGACCGATACGGCGGCAACGCTGCGGGCCATCGAGACGAACTGCGACGCGGTGGCTAAGGCAACCCAGGTCGATGGGGTTTACTCGGCCGATCCGAAGAAGGATCCAGGTGCCACGCGCTACGACGCCCTGAGCTACTCGGAGGTGCTGGCGCGGGACCTCAAGGTCATGGACGGGGCGGCAATCGCCCTTGCCCGCGACAATCATCTTCCGGTAATTGTGTTCTCAATAGAGGAATCGGGGACTCTCCTCAAAGTTCTGCGGGGAGACGCGCGCGCCACGGTGGTGTCCTGAGGAGGGCGGCTGCCGGTGGTGATGGCGTGCATGTTCTTCGTCAGCGGGATACGGACAAGGTGTGGTTCCAGCGATGCGCTGCTGCGCAATGCATGAGGGCCCAAGTGCCGATCGCGAGCGGTCAACAAGGCGCGACGCGAACGAAAGGGAGTAACAATGGCTGGCAGCTTCGATCTCGATGAACTCGAAACGCGCATGATGGCGTCGATCGATGCCCTCAAGCGCGAGTTTTCCGGGCTGCGCACGGGCCGCGCGAGCGCGCACCTGCTCGATCCGATCCAGGTCACCGTCTACGGCTCGAAGATGCCGCTCAACCAGGTCGCGACGGTATCCGTCCCCGAGCCGCGCATGATCAGCGTGCAGGTCTGGGATCGCAGCAATGTCTCGGCCGTCGAAAAGGCGATCCGCGAATCCAATCTGGGTCTCAATCCCGTGATCGACGGCTCCATGATGCGCCTGCCCATCCCGGCGCTGACGGCCGAGCGTCGCCAGGAACTCGTCAAGGTCGCCCACAAGTACGCCGAGCAGAGCCGGGTTGCGGTGCGTAACGTGCGGCGCGACGGGATGGAGATGCTCAAGAAGATGGAGAAGGACGGCGAGATCAGCCAGGACGAGCACAAGAAGGCGTCGACCAAGGTGCAGGAGTTGACCGACTCCTACGTCAAAGAAGTCGATCAGGCGCTTCAGACCAAGGAAGCCGAGATCCAGAAGGTCTAGTCCGCGCGGATCTTCTGGCGGGCGCGGGCGCGCGCGAGAAGGCCGATCCAAACCGCAACCAGAGGCGATAGCCGTGCCAGACCGCGCCGAAGCCGAGGCCAGAACACCCGATCCCGCCCGCGTCGCGAGCGATGTCGGGCATGTGGCCATCATCATGGACGGCAACGGGCGCTGGGCGAAGGCGCGCGGACTGCCGCGCAGCGTCGGCCATCGCAAGGGTGTGGAGGCTGTGCGCCGCACGGTGCGGGCGGCGATCGAACTGGGTATCCCCTACCTGACGATCTATTCCTTTTCCTCGGAGAACTGGTCGCGACCGGCCGAGGAGATCGACGACCTGATGGGGCTGATGAAGCGGTTCATCCGGCGGGATCTGGCGGAGCTGCATCAGGCGGGTGCGCGCATCGTCGTGATCGGCGAGCGCGCCGGTGTCGATCCGGAGCTGATGGCGCTGATCGACGAGGCCGTCGAATTGACGCGCTCCAACACGGCTCTCAACCTCGTCATCGCGTTCAACTACGGCTCGCGCGCGGAAATCGCAAAAGCCGCGCGACGGCTGGCGGAAGACGTACAGGCGGGGCGGCTCAAGCCCGAGGACATCGATACCGACGCGCTTGACGCGCGTCTGGATACGCACGGCATTCCCGATCCCGATCTGCTGATCCGCACGAGCGGGGAAATGCGACTATCCAACTTCCTCCTTTGGCAGTGCGCCTATACCGAGTTCATCTTCCTCGATACGTTCTGGCCCGACTTCGGGCGTGCAGATCTCGAGGCTGCGATCGCCATCTTCCGCAGCCGCGACCGGCGCTTCGGCGGACTGTCGCAGCGTACATTCGCGTGAGGCGTTCATGAGCGGGGAGGCAGGAGCTTCGGCAAAGCCGGGCAAGACCGCATCCGATCTCAAACCGCGTTTGATCGCGGGTGCGGTGATGGCGCTGGTGGCGCTGTCGCTCGACTATGCGGGGCCGAAGCCCTTTGCGCTCCTGGTTCTCGGCGTGGCGCTCGTGATGTGCTGGGAATGGGGGCGGCTGGTTCGCGGCGAGGAGTTCGGGCCGGCGCTGCTGGTGCATGTCCTTGCCGTGGTGGTCGCCGGAGTGCTCGCAGCCATCGGCCTGCCCGCATTCGGCATCGTCGCCGTGGTGATCGGGGCGATCGTGCTGCTGGTGGCACCGCTGGGGCCGCGGCGGGCGATGTCCGCGGCCGGCGTCGCCTATGTCGGGCTGCCGGTCATCGCGATGCTGTGGTTGCGCGATGATGCGGCTTACGGATTTGTCGCGATCCTGTTCGTTTTTGCCGTGGTCTGGGGGTCCGATATCGGTGCGTTCGCCGCCGGCCGCGGGATCGGCGGGCCGAAGCTGTGGCCGAGGGTCTCGCCCAACAAGACCTGGGCGGGGCTCATTGGCGCACTTACGGCCGGACTTCTTGCAGGTATCATCTTTGCGCTGGTGGTGCCGGGTGCCAGCGTGCCGGGGCTTGCCGTGACCGGGCTCGTGCTGGCATTCGTTGCGCAGATGGGCGATCTGGCCGAATCTGCGCTGAAACGGCGTTTCGGGATCAAGGATTCGAGCGCCATAATTCCGGGGCACGGCGGTGTCATGGATCGCGCGGACAGCACGGTCGCAGTTTCCATTGCGGTTGCCATCCTGGCGCTGTTGGTCAACCCCGGTTCGCCGGCGCGGGCGCTCCTGGGCGTGTGACGCTGGTGGCATGAGATTGGGCGCTAGTGCAGCGCATCTAACGTTTG
>CAZDNY010000027.1:0-12551 GCA_964506885.1 uncultured Hyphomicrobiaceae bacterium
CGGCGCCGGCGCGGATTGCCGAAGTGCTCGAGGTCGGCGACATCACACTCGATCGCGCGGCGCACCGGGTGATCCGCGGCAAGCGCGAGGTGCGGCTGGGTCCGACGGAGTTCCGGCTGCTGGAGTTCTTCATGCAGAGCCCTGGCCGGGTTCTGTCGCGCGGGCAGCTGCTCGATGGCGTCTGGGGTCGCGACGCCTATGTCGACGAACGCACTGTCGACGTGCATATCGGCCGCCTGCGCAAGGCGCTGGTGCGGCACAAGGAGGTCGATCCGATCCGCACGGTGCGAGGGGCTGGCTACGCGTTCGGCGAGCGCACGACCTGAGCGTGCCGGCACGGTCGCATCGGGGCCGCGCAAATGTCATCGAAAACAGGGATTGGGTAGTACGCGTCGCGCGGCTTCGTGGAGCGGTGATGTCGATGCCGTCCGGTACGGCCTAGTTGCCCATGCGGCCCGGGCGGTCTCGATCCATGACGGTCTGAATTCGGTGAGCGACGGCCCTCGTCGGCGGTGATCTTCGAACGTGTCCGTGGCGCGATCGCCCTAGTGGCTGCCGCATCGCCCCTGCCTGGATGATGCGCTTGGCGAAAACGCCGTGTGCGCAATATTGGCGCATCAGGAAGTAGACAGTTCGAACGCGCAAGGACGCAAGCGCTCAACGGATGCGGGGCGAAAGCCCGCCCCGTCGGAGCACCTTCAGTGCAGGAGATCGCTAGTGGCACCCCGCCCAAAATGATGCTGCGAAAAGCAGCGGCAACTCCGCGAGCGGGAGCGGATCGAAGTGATTGCGGCAAGTTGAAGAGGATTGCACGACGGCCATGCCGATCGGAAACCGTCAGTGGTGCCGGCGACGATAATCGTTCGTTGGGAAAGCACTTGGGCACTGATGGCCGATCGCAAGTTCCCAGGACTGGCTCGAGATCGTTTGCAGTCCCTTCGGCCGACCAGCGCTACTTCCGGCGACGCGCAAGAAAATCATCGAGCCGGACTGCCGTGTCCTCGATGTGCTGCTTGAGTAGACTGGCTGCGGCATCGACGTTGCCCACGTCAATCGCGGCAAGGATCGCACGATGCTCGCGCTCGGCACGATCACGATAATCACCAAGCGCGACAAGAAGGCGAATGTAACGATCGACCCGGTTGTTGAGTTGGGTGATGAGTGCGAGGAGCTGTGGGCGCCCGCAGGGCGTCAGAATTGTGGCATGAAACCGGCTGTTCATATCGCTCCATTCGTCAATGGATTGCGTCGCTTCGGATTGTTCGAGCGCGGTTGTGGCCTCGGCTAGTGCTTGCGGCGAAATGTTGTCAAAGGCCCATCTGAGTGCCTGCACCTCGAGTATCGAGCGAACCTCGAGAATCTCGCGCGCGTCCTCGGGCGCCAACCGCGCGACGCGGAAGCCTTTTTGAGGTTCGCACGTCATCAGCCCCTCGGCCACCAAGCTGCGTAACGCCTCTCGTACAGGTACCCGGCTGACTGAAAACCGCTGGGCAATCTCGTCCTGGCGCGCCGACATGCCGGGTTCGAGTTCACCGCGCAAAATCTCTTCCCGGATCGCCTTGGCGATCTCGTCTGGCGTGCGGTTCTGCCGAGCGATGCGTCCCATGACCACCCGAGGAAGACAGCGTGAGTATGCCCATAATTTATACAGAATGACTAGGCAGTTGAACAGCGATTGAGCCGGGCGCGATTCTGTTCTGAATTTAAGATAATATAATCAGAATATTAGGAATTATCCCTTGGGAGCTGAAATTTGCGCTTGGCATAATTTATACAATTAAGTAGCATCTACATGAATTATGACCGTCCGGTCATGGAGGCCGTCGATGATCACCGCCATTGTCCGTTACAAGTTGCCGCCATCGATTGACTACAACGCCTGTCTCGACCACTTCATGAAAATCGCTCCGGGCTTTCGCGAGCCCGACGGCCTTCTCAGCAAGCATTTCATCTGGAGCGAAACCGGCATCGCCGGCGGCGTCTATCAATGGGAGACGCTCGAGCAGGCTAAGGCCTTCTACAGCGGTCCCTGGCGCGACGGCATCATCGAGCGCTACGGCATGGCGCCCGAAATTGAGTACTTCAACGTCTTCTGCATCACCGACAACGAGCGTGAAACCGTCCGCGTGCTCGCAGAGCCGCGCAAGGAGAACGCTGCCGAATAGAACGGCCTGCCTGCACGCCATCAACCAGTACCGGGACGAGGAAAGGGCATCTCAATGGACCGCAGAACGTTTCTCTCCACCACCGCCGCTGCTGCTACCGGTGCTGCTGCATTTCCGAAGCCGGCGATCAGCCAGGGCAACATGCAATGGCGCATGGTCACCGCTTGGCCCAAAGGGCTTCCGGGATTGGGCACGGGCGCACAACGTCTTGCGGACCGCATCACGGCGATGTCCGATGGACGCCTGAGCATCAAGGTCTATGCCGCCGGTGAGCTGGTCCCGGGTCTGCAGACTTTCGCCGCCGTCCAAAACGGAACGGCCGAGATGGGGCATGACACACCCGGCTTCCATCTGGGGAAGAACCGCGCCTACGCATATTTCTTCGGCGCACCGTTCGGAATGTCTTATTCCGAACATGTCGCATGGCTCGATAACGGCGGTGGTCAGGCGCTTTGGGATGAGCTTAGCGCGCAGTATGGCATCCAGAGTTTTGCCGTCGGCAACATTGGCACGCCACCCTTTGGTTGGTTCAAGCGCGAACTCAAATCGGTCGACGACTTCAAGGGCCTCAAGATGCGCCTGCCGGGCATGGGTGCGGAGATGATCCGACGGCTCGGTGCTGTGCCGACCTTGATGGCACCTGGCGACCTGTTCCCAGCCTTGCAAGCCGGCACGCTCGATGCGACGGATTTCACCGGCCCGGCCAACGATCTTGCGTTGGGCTTCCATCAGGTGTGCAAGCACTACTACTGGCCCGGCGTGCAAAAGCCCGGAGCCGTGCAGCAGGTCATCATTTCCAAGGCCAAGTTCGAGGGCCTGCCCAAGGATCTGCAGCAGATCATCCGCATCGCCTGTCAGGCCGGACATCAGGACATGCTGGCCGAGTACAACAACATCAACATGCAGGCCGCCAAGGTGCTCAAGGAAAAGCATGGCGTGAAGTTCCTGCGGCTTCCCGATGAGATCCTCGTTGCGCTCGGCAATGCGGCCGGTGACATTTTGCGCGAGGAGCGCGAGAAGCTCGATCCGCTCGGCCAGAAGATCTGGGATTCCTACTTTGGTTTCCGAAAGACCATGATGGAGCTGACGGAGGGTGCCGATCGCGCGATGTATAACGCCCGCACACTGGGCTTCAAATACATCTGATCGGTTCGGCTTGGGAAAAGGGGCGCCTTGCGTCGGGAACCGTATGGCAGCAACAGCGAAGCCAAGCGCGATTGTCAGGGCGCTGGAGGTGATTGCCGGCCGCATTGATGGCTTCACGCTTCGCGTCGGTCGCGTCGTCGCACTTCTGGGATTCGCGACCGTTATCGTGTGCTACGCCACGGTCTATATGCGCTACGCGATCGGGGTGGGCTACACGTGGACCCAGGAACTTTACATCTGGACCCACGTGCTCCTGATCATGCTGGGCAGCAGCTACACACTGCTGAAGGGCGGATTCGTGCGGGTAGACGTTTTGTACGCGCGCGCCTCCGAACGGACCCGCGCCTGGATCGACCTCATCGGCGCGCTCATCTTCACGCTGCCGTTCATTGTCACGGTGGGCTGGTTCGGCTGGCCATTCTTCATCGATTCCTTCGCGATGGGGGAGCGATCGCTCTATGATGACGGTCTGCCTGCACTCTATCTCCTGAAGGGTTCACTGCTGGTATTCGCAGGCCTCCTTCTGCTGCAAGTAATGGCAGAGATCTTCCGTAACGTCGCTTTTCTACTGGGTGGAACGCCGCTGCGTCGCGCTCCCGGAATCTCCGCATGAGTTCAATACTGATAGGGGAGCTGCTCTCGATCGGCCTGCTCGTCGGTGCCATCGGAGCGCTTCTCATGGGCTATCCGATCGCCTTCACTCTTCCCGGGATAGCAATCATCTTCGCGATCATCGGCTGGGCGATGGGCGCGTTCGATCCGACATTCTTCAATGCGCTGCCCTTGCGCTACTGGGGTATCGTATCAAACGAGGTCCTGATCGCGGTTCCTCTGTTCGTTCTGATGGGCGTGACGCTGGAGCGATCACGCATTGCAGAAGACCTGCTCACGACGATGGGCGCCTTGTTTGGCAAGCTGCGGGGCGGGCTCGGGTTATCGACGGTCCTGGTCGCCACTCTCCTGGCCGCATCGACGGGAATTGTTGGCGCGACGGTGGTGACAATGGGGCTCATCAGCCTGCCGGCGATGCTCAAGGCGGGCTATGACAAGCGCATGGCCTCGGGCCTGATCTGTGCTGCAGGAACGCTAGGGCAGATCGTGCCGCCATCGACGGTGCTCGTGTTCCTGGCGGTTATTCTCCAAAGCGCCTACAGCCAGGCGCAGATGGCAAAGGGCAATTTCCAGCCCGACACATTGTCTGTCGGTGACATGTTCGCGGGTGCCTTCATACCCGGCCTGATCCTGGCGACGTTGTATGCGCTTTGGATAGCACTCAATGCATGGCTGCGGCCATCGTCCGCGCCCGCTCTGGTCATCGATGAAACCGAGAAGGGCGGGCTTGGGAGCAAGGTCGTCGTAGCGCTCGCTCCTCCGCTTATTCTCATCATCTCGGTTCTTGGTTCGATCATCGCGGGCATCGCGACACCAACGGAGTCGGCATCGGTGGGTGCTGTCGGCGCCATCGTTCTGGCGCTCATCAAGGCGATCTCAGACCATTATCTGGAGCGCCTGCCGCCTGCCACCGTGCAGCGCGCGCTTCTCTATCTGTGGTCGTCGGTGATCGTATTGTTGGGGGTGCTGGGGCTGCTGGCCGGAGGCATCGGTGTTCTCACGCTGTGCACCGTGGCGCTCGTCGTCGCCAGCATCTGGATCGCGCTTACGCCAGGCTTGGCTCGCGAAGTAGGTACCCGTATGCACGGCGTTGCCGAATCGAGTCTCGTCATCACATCGATGGTGTTCGTGATCTTCTTCGGCGCCAGCGTTTTCTCGATGGTGTTCGCCCGCCTGGGTGGCGATATCCTCGTCACCGAGTTCCTTACCTCGTTGCCTGGCGGGATCAACGGCGCCATGGTCGTTGTCATGCTCATCATGTTTCTGCTGGGCTTCTTCCTCGACCCCTTCGAGATCATTTTCGTCGTCGTTCCGATCGCCGGTCCTGTGCTGCTCAACATGGGTATCGACCCGATCTGGCTATCGATCCTGATCGGCATCAACCTGCAGACCAGCTATCTTACGCCGCCGTTCGGATTCTCGCTGTTCTTCCTGCGCGGGGTTGCACCACCCGAGCTGACGACGCGCGACATCTATATCGGCATCCTACCCTATGTCGCGATTCAGATTCTGTGCATTTCGCTGGTCTGGTTCTATCCGGCACTGGCGACGTGGTTGCCGAAAGTGATCTATGGCGGAAGCCCCTGAAGTTCGCACGTGAGCAAGTTGCGCCATCGGGAATAACCGACACTGGCTCAGCTGCCCCACAGTGCCATCAGATTGCCGCCGCGCGTCCATCGCTGCGCGGATCGCTGGCACCCTCGATTAGGCCCGAGTGCGGGCCTGAACGATGAAGGACAAGCGCACCGGCATGCCCCATCGCCTCCTCGAACGCGCCGATCACCTCGACATCGTGGCCGGCACGGCGCAGGGCTTCCACCAACTTGGGATCGAAGCGGCTTTCCATGCGCAGGTTCGTGTTTTCCGTGCCCCAGGTCCGCCCGAGCAGCCAGCGTGGACTGCTGATGGCCTCCTGCAATCCCTGACCATGAACGACGTGGCGCGTATAGATTGCCGACTGCGTCTGCGGCTGGCCTTCTCCGCCCATCGTGCCGTAGGGCATCACGCGGCCGTCGTCGAGCAGCGCCAGCGCCGGTTGGATCGTGTGAAACGGCCGGCGTCCGGGCGCCAGGGCGTTGTGATGTGCGGGATCGAGGGAGAAGCTCATGCCGCGGTTCTGCCAGACGATACCAGTCTTGGGTAGGACGACACCGGAACCGAATTCCCAGTAGACGCTCTGGATAAAGCTGACGGCATTGCCATCCGCGTCGATCGCGCCCAGCCAGACTGTGTCGCCGGGCTGGGCAGGCTGCGGCCACGGCATGGCGCGTTCAAGATCGATCTGTGAAGCGATTGCTTTCAGGTTGGCGGCATCGAGCTGGGCCTGTGGATCGATCTGCATATAGGCGGGGTCGGTCACATGCCGGTCGCGAACCAGGAAAGCGCGCTTGGTGCACTCCACCAGTTGATGCACGTAGGCGAAACTCTCCGCAGCGACATCGGGGAGCTGCTCGGCCAGCCCCAGGATCATGAGTGAGGCGAGCCCCTGGGTGGGCGGCGGCAAGTTGTAGACCGTGCCATGGCGCAACCGCACAGACAGCGGTGCAACCCGGCGCGAACGAAACGCTTCCAGATCGGCGAGCCGCAGGGGGCTACCGGCCGCATTCAGGTCACTGGCCATCGCGCGCGCCAGGTCGCCGCGATAGAAGTCATCGAGCCCTGCGACAGCAAGCCGTTCGAGCGTGGCGCCAAGTGGCGCGTTGGCAAAGCGTGTGCCGGCCTCCGGGGCTACTCCATCGACAAGAAACGTCGCTGCGAACCCTGGCTGCGATCTCAGTTCTGCCTCCTTGCCCTTGGTGTTGAGGGACTGCGTCGCACTGACGGCAAAACCTTCGCGCGCGTAGGTGATTGCATCTTCGAGCAGCCGCGTCAGTGGCATTCGGCCACCAACTGCGCGCGCCTCCTCCAGCGCCATCTGCCAGCCGCCGACCGCCCCGGCGACGGTCAGGGCGGCGAGCGGGCCACGCGCGGGGATGGCGTCAAGGCCGTCAGACCGATAGCGGTCGATACTGGCGAGGGCCGCCGCCGGCCCGCAAGAATCGATGGCCTTGGGCGCGCGGCCGCCTGAGCTGATGAGCCAGAAGTTGTCGCCGCCGAGCCCATTCATGTGCGGGTAAACGACGGCAATGGTGGCGGCGGCGGCCACCATCGCCTCGACGGCGTTGCCACCGTCCTTAAGAACCGAAACGCCAGCCTCAGCCGCCAAGTGATGGGGTGCGACAACCATGCCGCGCTGCGCGTATGTCGTACGAAGCATTTCCTCTTCCTGCGTGCGATGTCTATTCGAGGGGTTGCAATCCTATCGCATGGCATTGCTGACGCGTGAAGAGATGCTGATGTGTGGGCATCAAATTCCAGAAGTGATCTCTACGTTACGCATGCTTTGGATGATGCGCCGTCCGCGTCGATTCAACCAAGCATGAGGGGCGTTCTGCAGCGGGGTGCAAACGGGGAACGCGGAGTGCTTGTCTGATGGGCAAGCTTCATCAGCAAAAGCACAGGCGCTGTGCAAGTTGCAACCGAGACATCAAGGGAACCGCCATTGTTTTCCATGCAGACCATGCTGGCATGCCAATTGCGTTGAAGCACTCGGGAATTGATCCTCATCCGATAAGGAGTGCAATCAATGAAGAGACGTGAATTCCTCAAGACGGCGACGGCAGCCGTGGCGGGCTCGGGTGCGGTTGTTGCTGCGCCGACGATTGTCCGCGCCGAGGAGACCTTCTCATTCAAGATGACCAACGCCTATCCACCCAATGCACCGTTCTATGTTGCGGGTCCTGGAAGTCCGACCGACTTCTGCAAGAAGGTCGAGGCCATGTCAGGCGGCCGGCTGAAGATCCAGCACTTCGCTGCTGGAGAGCTCATTCCGGCACTCGAGGGCTTCGACGCGGTGCAAGCCGGAACGGTGGAGATGAATGCGGCAAATGCCTACTTCTGGGCCGGCAAGATCTTTGCGGCCCAGTATTTCACAACAGTGCCCTTTGGCCTTAATTTCCAGGGCATGAACGCTTGGCTTTATAGCGCGGGTGGCTTGGAGCTCTGGCAGGAACTCTATAAGCCGCTCGGGCTTATCGCCTTCCCGATGGGTAACACCGGCGTGCAGATGACCGGCTGGTTCCGTAAGCCGATAAAATCGGTTGAGGACTTCAAGGGGCTGAAGATGCGCATTCCGGGCCTTGCCGGCAAGGTCTACAAGGAGCTCGGTGTCGACGTGAAGCTGTTGCCTGGTGGAGAGATCTTTCCGGCACTCGAGCGTGGCGTCATTGATGCGGCTGAGTTCGTCGGTCCTTATCAGGATCGGCGGTTGGGACTGCAGAATGCCGCCAAGTACTACTACACGACGGGTTGGCATGAGCCATCCAATGCTACCGAGCTGCTGATCTCGCTTGCTGCCTGGGAGAAGCTGCCGAAGGATGTTCAGGAGATCGTCAAGGTCGCGGCCATGGCCTGCAATCTCGAAAGCCATGCGTGGTCGGAAGCCAACAATGCCGATGCGCTGGACGATCTGGTGAAGAACCACGGGGTTAAGACCGATGTTCTGCCGGCGGATGTAGTCGCCAAACTGAAGAGCCTGACATTTGAAGTGCTCGAAGCCGAAGCTGCCAAGGATCCGCGCACGAAGAAGGTGCACGACGCCTTTATGGCATTCCGCGACAAGCACCGCTCCTGGGCGGCGATCAGCGAGAAGCCGTACCACGAGTATCTCGGCTGACGGATGGGGGTGAGCGTGGGCAGGGGCACTTATGCAAGGGTCGTCGATCGCATCGATCATCTCGTTGCGGCGATTGGAAACCTAGTTGCATGGCTCGCGCTCATCCTCGTCATCCTGGTGGCAGCCAATGTCCTTGCAAGGTACCTCTTGAGCGCCGGTACTGTCGCTCTGCAAGAGCTGGAATGGCACGTGATGGCTGTGTTGGCGCTTGTTGGTGTTTCTTACGGCATCAATCGGGGAGAGCAGGTGCGGGTTGACATGCTGTATGCCCGCTTTTCATCAGGCACCCGAGCGCTTGTCGATGCAGTAGCCGCGGTCTTGTTGATGGTCATCGCGCTCATCATGATGAAACTGTCCTTTGCCTACGTTGGTCAGAGTTTCGCGTTGAAGGAAGGCTCTCCCGATCCCGGTGGCCTGCCCTACCGCTTCATGCTCAAGTCCTTTCTGCCTATCGGTTTCGCACTACTGGCTGCGCAGGGCGTCGTCGAGTTCGCCAGGGCCGTCGTGAAGCTGAGCCTCTATCGCAAGAACCGTCACACAGGCAAACTCCCGGGCAATTCGCATGGCGAATGAAACGCTGGCGCTGCTGATGATTGTCGGCTTCTTCGGCCTCATTGTCACCGGTATACCTGTCGCCATCAGCCTAGCGGTTTCGGGTTTCGTGTTTGGCTATCTCGGCTTCGGTGCGGGACTGTTCAATCTCGTTCCTGCGCGTGTCTATGGCGTCGTCACCAATTACACGCTGCTTGCGTTGCCGCTCTTCATATTCATGGGCGTAATGCTCGAAAAGTCGAAGCTCGCGGAGGACCTTCTCGAAACCATCGGCTTTGCCATGGGCGGGCTGCGCGGTGGCATGGCACTGGCCATTATTCTCGTCGGCGTCCTGATGGGCGCATCATCGGGTATCGTTGGAGCGACCGTCGTTACAGCGGGCCTCATCGCCTTGCGCCCAATCATTGCGCGCGGCTATGACCACGGGGTGGCGTGTGGCGTGATATGCGCTTCCGGCACGCTAGGCCAGATCATCCCACCAAGCTTGGTGCTGATTCTGCTCGCCGACATTATGGGCGAGTCGGTCGGCACCTTGTTCGCTGCAGCCCTAATGCCGGGTCTGATGCTGGCACTGCTCTTTGTAGCCTACATTCTGCTGCTCGGGATCATCGCACCAAAGCACGTTCCCTCCATCCCGCTGGGAGAACGGCAGGCCATCTCCCGGAGCGAATTATGGTTGCGAGTCATGCGGGTCGTCGTGCCGCCTCTGGCACTGGTCTTCGCAGTGCTCGGATCGATCATCGGTGGCGTTGCCGCGCCGACCGAGGCTGCCTCGATGGGCGCCTTGGGCAGCATCATTCTCGCGCTGCTGGCGCGGCGATTGAGTTTCACGGTGCTGCGCGATGTTGCCCGATCGACGCTGTCGACCAGTGCCATGGTTTTTTTCATTCTCATATGCGCGCAGCCTTTCGGACTGGCTTTTCGCGGACTTGGTGGCGAACACGTGGTGCAGAACGTCTTCCACCAAATGCCCGGCGGCGTCGATGTGCAGATCTTGTTCCTCATGGCGCTGCTGTTCGTGCTGGGGTTCTTCCTGGAATGGATCGAGATTTCCTACATCGCCTTGCCACTGTTTCTTCCGGTATTCGCTTCGAGCGGTGTTGATATGGTCTGGCTTGCGATTCTAGTTGCCATGAATCTGCAGACCTCCTTCCTCACGCCTCCATTTGGTTGGGCGCTGTTCTTCCTCAAGGGTGTGGCACCGCCGGAAGTGACGACTGGCGACATTTACCGCGGCGTCGTTCCCTTCATCGCCCTGCAACTGATCGGTCTGGCTTTCCTCTTCGCATTCCCCGCGCTTGCGACTTGGCTGCCGAGCGCTATCGGTTGGTGAAATTGTGTCGGTCTTCACGGTCTTCGAGACACAGCTCCGGTTCGCGTCGCGGAGGCTTTGGATCATCAGTTGGGTTGACCTAAGCGGCTTGCCTTTGATGCTGGAAGCGCCGGCGCTCGAACGTATTTCGTCTGATCCTCTCTCGTTGCAACAGGATGGTCTGGCCGCGCCCGAAGCAGGCATCGGCAGGCGGTGAGGCTGCCGAGACCCGCGTGGTAGCGGCAGCTCCTGGATGTACCTTGGCGATCCGGTGCAACGCTAATGTGCGCCGCTCACCCAAATCTGCCTTTCGGACCCGCGGATACCAAGTATCGCAGTTTGCGCCTCCGGGTGAGTCTGACAGCGTAGGATTACTTCAGCGGAACCTCTGGTCGCATTATGCGCTCATCGCGCGTGGCCAAATGGTCCACAGCTCAGTGCGTCGATCCCAACTGGAACCTGTTTGACAACGGTCAAGAGCCAACCGGTGCGAGAGGCACTATTCTCTTGCAGTCAGTCAGCGATATTGGGAGGTTCAATCCATGTTCTACGCGTCTGATCCTCGTTACCAATACTGTCCGCGCGTTGGAAGGAACGTGCGCGTATGCCGGTCAGAGACCGAGTGTCGGCAGGAATTCGGCTGTAGCGAGCCCACCTGCCCTCTAGAGACCGACTTTGGCCTTGAGGCATTCGACAAGCGCATGAAAGAGTATGCGACAGCGTTTGATCTTTGGCCGCTCAGCGGACGGGAAGTGATAGACTTTCCCTGAGGCACGGGTCCGTGCGGCGCCTCAGCAGCGCTCACGTCGGTGCTGTTGACGAACCGACGTTTTGCGTTGCGAGCCAATTGTCTTATGCCGAGCATTTCAGTGCTCGGTATCGCTGTTTGGACTGCTAGTGAGAAACCTCACGGCTTCGCGAATTTGCTTCCACAGTTCTTCCGCTTCGGGCTGGTCACGATCTCGAAGTTCAGCGATGCGCAATTCGACCTCGGCTAACGCCTCGTGGCCAAAGCGGCCGATCATCGTCCGAGCGGCACGCAAAACAAGTTTGCTATCTATCGTCATGCGGATCCGAGCAGGTAGGGAGCCAAGCATCGAACAAGCAGGGCAGCGAATCCGTATGACCGCCTTAACGTCCGTCAATTTTGAGAGCCTAATCTGACGGGTGTGCCCTTGGCACTTCCGCCCGTTCTGAGATAGACTTTCAAAACTGCTGCTCCTTATCCGGTTGCCGCCATGTCTCGGAAATCGATACACAGGTGTGCTGACTGCCCATCGTGCCGGACGACCGAATGGCAGGTTCTGACAGGTTGTGAATTGGCATTGGTCGACGAGGCGAAGCGCACCCGCGTGCTTGAGCCGGGTGTCACTCTGTTTCGCCAAGGGGACGATGCCGACGGTGTCTATTGCATCCAGTCTGGCCTCGTCGGATTGCGCCGGATCACTCCGACCGGTGAGTCTGCGCTTCTTCGGCTTTGCACAAGCGGCGTGACCGTGGGTTATAGGGCGTTGTTGAGCAAAGGCCCCCACCGCAACTCCGCGGAGGCGCTCAGCCCGAGCGTTGTTTGTTTCATAGAACGCGCTCATATCCGGAATCTGCTGCAGGCGAACCCGCAGCTTGGGGAACGATTCCTGCAACACAGCTTTTGCGAGTTGGACGAGACTGAAACCGAATATGCAAAGAGCATGACTATGGGCTTGAAGGCCCGGTTTCTTCATGTCTTGCTGATATTCCATGAGCGCCTGGGCTACCAGGTCGAGGATGATCATCACGTCATCGAGCTTCCGATCCAACGCACCGAACTAGCCTCACTTGTCGGGGCAAGGCCGGAATCGATCTCGCGATTGGTGCGGAGCATGGAGGCGGAGGGCTTGCTCCGGTTCGACAAGCGGAGGGTTCGCTTCATCGACATGGAAGCGGTTCAGAGAGAAGCTGGCGCCGAACTTTGAGCAAGTCACAGCCTTCAGACAAGGTGACTACGAACTGCATTGAAGGCAGTGGAATCTTCCAGGGCAAGTGGGTTCGGCTCGCTGAGTGAAGCGCCGTG
>CAZDNY010000027.1:12651-14426 GCA_964506885.1 uncultured Hyphomicrobiaceae bacterium
GCCAGACTGTGGAGGAACTTTTCGGCTAGCAACGGGGAATTTAGAACAAACCATAAACATATGGGAGGAGACGATGCAGCCGATTTTGCGTGTGAGTCTCGCATTGGTTTTCACGGTCATTTCGTTCGCGATTACTGCGCCCAGTGTCAGCGCGGATCAGCCAAAGCTGATTGTTTTCATCACGATAGATCAACTGCGAGGCGACATGCCTTGGAGATTCAAGGCTCGCTTCGGAGAAGGCGGTTTCAGATACTTGATGGATAAGGGGACGAGCTACACCAACGCAAATTATCGACATTCAACGACATTTACGGCTGTCGGCCACGCCAGCCTGGCAACCGGAGGAAATGCGTTACAGCACGGTCTGGCCGGCAACGACTGGCACGACTTTGCGACCGGGAAGCAAGTCTACTGTGTCGAAGACGACCGTCATACGATGATCGGCAAAGAGCCAAAAGCCCACGCAGGCATGTCGCCGCGCAATCTGACTTCGTCGACGTTCGGCGATGAAGTCGTGCTATCGACGGGCGGCAAGTCGCGCGCATTCTCAGTCTCGATCAAGGACCGCGGTGCCATCCTGCCAGGCGGACATCGTGGCAAAGCATTCTGGTATTCATCAAGCTCTGGCCAGTTCGTTACCAGTACCTATTACTACTCTGAATATCCATCCTGGGTGGCCGCCTGGAACAAGGCCAACCACGCCGCTGCCTACAAAGACAAAGAATGGACCCTCCTCCAGGACCGATCCACATACATTTATGGCGATCGCGACGATGAGCCCTGGGAAAAATCCTACAAGAAGCTTGGCCGGACGTTTCCTCATCCTTTGGGGAACGAGGACGAAAAGGCCTTTTACGCCGGCTTGCGCTACACCCCCATGGGCGATGAGTTGACACTCGCCTTCGTGAAAGAACTTGTCGATCAGGAGAAGCTCGGAACTGGGCCAACCACGGACGTATTGGCTGTCAGCTTCTCGGTGACGGACTATATCGGGCACGCATTCGGCCCTGATAGCCTTGAGGCAGAAGACAACCTGCTCCGCTTGGATCGAACACTCGCTGATTTCTTCGATTTCCTGGACAAGAAATTCGACCTCGACAACGTGCTCATCGCGCTGTCTTCCGACCACGGCATCGATTCGGTCCCCGAGCGCACCCAGAAACTGGGGATGGATGCAGGGAGGCATCGGCCCGATCAGTTTATAGCGACTGTCAACGAGGGTCTGAAGAAGCGCTTTAGCGTCCAGGACAATCTGGTGAAGGTGTTCTGGAACCCGAGCCTTTACTTGGACCTGGATGCCGTCGGTCGCTCAGGTTTGGAAGTCGGGAAGGTCGAAGCTGCTTTGAGGGAGGAGATTCTGAAGGTGGCAGGAGTCCGCTTTGCCGCGACTCGCACTGATCTTCTCAAAGGTAACGTTACGAGTGAGCCGATGCATGCAAAATTGCAGCGAGCCTTCCACCCAACCCGTTCCGGCAATGTCTTATTTGTTCAGGACGTGGGTTGGTACCTCTATCCCAAGCCCGATGAGTTCTCGGCGATGCATGGGTCTCCGTATGACTACGACACGTATGTCCCGGTCATGTTCGCCGGTCACAAGATCGAACACCGGGTTATTGATCGCGAAGTGGCCCCTGAAGATATCGCGTCCACGATCACGACTTATATCGGAATCAAGCCCCCATCGGGTTCAACGGGAGCGCCACTCGTGGAGGTGTTTGCTGGGTTGAGGAATGACTAGGCAAGCCGAGCACCAAGCCGTCCACCGGCTAAGCGTT